>NZ_JAWOUY010000005.1:317039-372141 GCF_033339635.1 Vibrio sp. 2092
CTGTTTTAGCTTTTCTTCTACAACCGATAGGTTTTTCTTCGCGGCTTCAAAGTTAGGCTTTTCCTCTAGCAGCTTTTTATACAAATCAGCCGCATCTTCTAATTGACCATTTTGAGCGAGCGAGTTGGCGAGGTTATAGCGGCCGTTAAGGGAGGCATCATGAGAAAATGCTTTGATAGCGGCTTCGTAGTCACCTTTTTGATAACTGGCGGCTCCTTTCCAGCTTGGGTTTGTAAATAGGTTTTGCGCCTGTTCATACTCACCTTGCTTGTAAAGTTCCGCTCCTTGTTGGTCGGCATTTAAGAACGGATTAGCTTCTGCATGCGGTGTCCACGTTACTGGGACTACAGTCGCAACTACCATCCAAATCAGGCCGCGTCGAAACAGTAAAGCCGCAGGAAGAAGTAACAACGGCAGTAACCAAAAGCCACTGTTGAGACGAGAATCAGTTTTAACTTCTTCGCTTTGGGTCGCAGAAAGCTGGCTACCAATGTTATTGGTAAAGACCGCGATGTTTTCAACATCACGGTTGGTGTGTTGAATAGGAACAAATAGACCGCCAGTTTTATTCGCTAGCGTCTGTAGATTTTTCAGGTTTGTTTTCGCTACGACGGTTGTGCCTTGTGCAGTTTTTAGCAGAGAGCCATCGGGCAGCGCGATAGGCGCACCGTTAGGAGTCCCGACGGCAAGAACAGAAATGCGAAACTTTGTACCTTGGACTAAATCTAACGCGCGAGACAGCTCTGACGTACCAAGATCATCCGCTAACACGATGATATCGCCTTGTTGCGTGCCAGCTTGAGAAAACTGGTTGATCGCAAGTTCAATCGCGGCAGGCAGGTTTGCTCCTTGAAAAGGCATCAGCTCTGGTGACAAATTTTCGATAATGCCCGCAAGCGTGCTGGAATCAGTTGTCAGTGGACTTAAGTTATAGGCATCGCCAGCGTAAGCAATAAGTCCAGTGGCTCCCTCTTTCCATTTAGGCAGCAAATCGAGCGCCTTATAACGTGTTTGTGCTAACCGATTGGGTTTGATGTCTGTAGCAAACATAGAGCGAGACATATCAAGCACCAAGATTCGGTTTTGGTTTAACTCAAAGCTTGGTCGAGCATTGGACTGCCAGCTTGGCCCCGCTAATGAAATGCAAGTTATTGCCCAAGCTAAACCCCATAGAGTGAAGTAATGCTTAGACTGCGTGTTTTGTCCGAGCATCCGCGCTAGATGAGGGGCAATCAGTGTGGATTTTTGGGCTCTAAATTTGTGATTAAGCAAGAGTGCGATAGGGATCACGATGAGCCCCAAAAGCCAATAAGGATTGAGGAAAATAAACTCAGCCATGTTTTCTCCTTAACAGGAATAACAATACCGATAATACAAATGCAGCGCTTAATGGATATGGAAACCATTCAGACTGTGGGCGCCAAGTTTGTGTGTCGCTAGATACGGGTTCTAGCTGGTTGATGGTGTCATAAATATTTTCGAGCTCTTCTGTATCTCGCGCTCGAAAATATTGTCCACCTGTCACCTCTGCCACTTTAGTCAGTGTTTGTTCATCTAAATCGGCTGCGGTGTTGACTTTGCGAGTCATGAAAAACTCCTTCACCATCATTTCACCAGCGCCCACGCCCACGGTGTAAATAGTGGCGTTGTATTTTTTCGCAATTTCCGCTGCTTCTAGCGGCTCGAGAACCCCTGCAGTATTGCTGCCGTCACTAAGCAAAATCATGACTCGTTGCGGAGCATCACTGTCTACAAAGGTTTTTGTGCCTAAACCAATACCATCACCAATGGCGGTTCGTTGACCAACCAAGCCGATGACGGTTTGATTAATCTGCTGCATGACGGTTTTGCGGTCTGCAGTGAGTGGTGTTTGCAAATAAGCATGGTCGCCAAACAAAACAACTCCGAGACGGTCACCTTTTCTCTTTGCTACGAAATCAGACAGAACTTTTTTGACTGCTGTGAGGCGATCGATATATTCGCCGTTGAGTTCCATGTCTTCCTGCTGCATCGAACCGGACAGATCGACGACTAACATCAAGTCCCGATACTTGGGTTGGAATTCAACGGGATCGCCAAACCAAACTGGACGCGCACAAGCGACGACAAGAAGGCCCCAGATCGCGATTGAAAGTGCTTTTTGCAGCGCTTGCTTAGGCTTGCTGCGATTCTCATTGGTTGGTAAGTACGCCAATTTGATCTCGGCTTGTTGAGATTCTTGTGGCAGGAACTTGTATACCAGCCATGGGATGGGCAACAAAAACAGTGCCCACCACCAGACAAATTCAATGTTTAGCCATTGGGCAAGATCGGTTATGAGTGTTTGCTCAGTCACGGTTATTTGCCTTTTTCTTTGGTGGCAAAGCGTAGGTTATCCAAAAGACACAATCGTCTACCAAGCTTTGATGCTGCCCTTGGGAAGAATTCTGATACAACGCTTCTTGCCACTGATGTTGTTTGTCTACGAATCGACTTTCTTTGGTATGGCTATCGAGAAATTCATACCAAGCGATTCCGGTTAAT
Organism: Vibrio sp. 2092; assembly: GCF_033339635.1. Classification (NCBI taxonomy): domain Bacteria; kingdom Pseudomonadati; phylum Pseudomonadota; class Gammaproteobacteria; order Vibrionales; family Vibrionaceae; genus Vibrio; species Vibrio sp. 2092. The sequence goes on from NZ_JAWOUY010000005.1 coordinate 319,563, forward strand.
GGTGCGATCTCTTCACGCGGAAAGTAACTCAATGCTGCCTGGCGCAATATTTCCAGAGCAGAAGAGGGGGTATGAGGCGCGGTAGGTTGAGTTAAAAGTGTTAATGCTGTCTTTTTTGCGCGTAAGTGTTTTTTACGCCATCTCACATAAAGACAAATGCCGAAAACGAAGAGCAAGGTGGCTGCAAGCACCACCCACCATCCCCAAGCGAGCGGAAACCAATCCGGTGCGTTTGGCAAAATCAAAGGTTCAAGGTTTAGGCTTTGGTTGTTTGTCATTATTATTACTGCTTAATAAATACTGCTTGTCAGTTTGTTAGCTTAATTGTGAAATTAAGGGCCAGCCACTTGATAGCGTGTTAAATGGAATTGCTATTGAATGGCATTGCTGCTTAATGGTTTCTTGATGTTGGGTAAAGTGGCTTTCGAGTTCTCTTCGTTGTCCTTTAGAGCCAAAGTTAAACCATTGACTATGCTGCCCATCCGAAGCTTTCACTTGACCTCTAAAGTCTGTTTCGCCTCTTTCTAACGGATCATAAAACTGAACGGCCCTTACGCTATTGTGTTGTTTGAGTCGACGTAGTTGTGCCAGTTCCGTTGGTGTTACGTGGGCAAAATCACTGAGCATAATCAATTCGCTGCCTTTTGGGGTGAGCGTATGAAGTGTCTCCAATACTTGTGCATACGGCAGTGTACGAGTGTCGTTGCTTGCAGTACGAGTTACTTGCGCATTATGTATATCGACTATGGCGTTAAGAATCCGCAGCCCTTGTCTTTGTAAAGAAGAGGGGCGAAATTCAAGACATTGATGTCCGTCATCAATCACTGCGCCGATGCGATCTTTTTTAGCTAGAGTTAGCCAAATTAGAACACTGGCAAAGTGGGCCAATTGAACGGATTTGAGTACATACTTAGATCCAAAATGTAGACTAGAACTTAGATCAAGATAAAGAATGACCGCTTGCTCTTTATCTTCTGCAAACAACTTCGTATGTGCTTTACCGGTCCTAGCGGTGACTCGCCAATCAATGCTGCGAATATCGTCGCCAGGTTGATATTGGCGCACCTCCATAAAATCCATACCTCGCCCTTTTTGGCGACTGGTATGGTTACCACTCATCTGCGACCAGAGACTCTGTGCTGGTGGTAACCAACGTACAGATTGAGTGCGATATTGGAGCAGCTCTTCAAGGGTTAATGTCACCCCATTCGCATGAGGTGGTAATGAATGTGTAGCGGACATATCACTCACCTGTTTATGCACTGCCAACAAGGTTTAGCAGTTTATCGATGACCTGGTTTGCCGTAATGCCTTCCGCTTGAGCGTGGTAACTCAATAATAAACGGTGGCGCAGTACCGGATAAGCCATGGTTTGAACATCTTCCGGAGAGACAAAATCACGACCAGCAAGCCAAGCGTGCGCACGTGCACAGCGATCAAGAGCGATGGTGGCACGCGGACTCACACCCATTGACAACCACTTGTCCAACTCAGTGTCATATTCGTTGGCTTGACGTGTCGCCATAACTAAACGGACGATGTACTGCTCTATCGTTTCTGCCATATGAATATCCAACACTTCTTTACGTGCAGTGAATATATCTTGTTGGCTTAACATTGGGCGTTCAACCTTTGCTTCGCCTTTTGCTTCTCCGCGGTTAATACGCAAGATAGATAGCTCATGCTCCGCATCTGGGTATTCCACTTCTAAATGCAATAAAAAGCGGTCTAGCTGCGCTTCAGGAAGGGGGTAGGTCCCTTCTTGCTCTATCGGGTTTTGAGTTGCCATAACCAAAAACAACTCTGGCAGCGGGTAGGTATGACGACCTGCTGTGACTTGTTTCTCTGCCATTGCTTCAAGCATTGCCGCTTGTACTTTGGCTGGCGCACGGTTTATCTCATCCGCAAGAATAAGCGAGTTGAAGATAGGACCTGATTGGAAAGTGAATTCTCCGGTTTCGGGACGGAAGATATCGGTGCCGGTTAAATCGGCTGGCAGCAAATCAGGGGTGAACTGAATGCGGTGGAAGTCGCCTTCAACACAGTCTGAGAGTGATTTTACTGCACGGGTTTTTGCTAACCCAGGAGGGCCTTCAACTAAAATATGCCCATCCGCAAGAAGCGCAACAAGCAGTTGCTTTACCAGATCTTGCTGTCCGATGATCTGCGACTCTAAGTATTGCTGAAGAGTTTCGAAGTTAGATTTATGCATGCTTTGGACTCTCGGTATCCATGTGATTTTCGTGTTGAGTATTGGTCATTTTCCATGTGAAAAAAGTTCCAACGCTCTATTGCAATTTATCTTTTCAATATTGGGACGCTACAGAGAATTGCAAGTACGTGCTATCTCTGAAAGTGCTTATTTGACAGTGTGTTACATTTATTTTTCATAATATAATGAGAAATGCCTCTAGTTTTGTACATATGAGCCGATAAAGATTCCGTGGTGTGCGTGTCATGAGATATGCACCTGATTCCCCTTGTGGGGCCAATAACAAGTGATTCTTTTAAAAGGTCCGAATATGTTGAAACTTCATTCCTTGAGCATCAAACAGAAGGTTGTACTTGGCATTACGTTTGCTGTTCTAGCATCAACAATCATTGTTGGTGTTATGGCTCAGCGTCATGCGAGAGATGTATTGAGCCATCGTCTTATTGACATCGAGCTACCTGCGATGTTGCAGCAAATCAATACCGAAATTGACCGCGAAGTTGTCGAAATGCAACAAGCGGCAAAACAGTTGGCTACAAACGAATTTATTGTTGAAGCCCTATCTAATACAGACCGTGATCCGTCAGTAGAAGTTCAGTTGGTTCAGCAGCTCAATAACGTTAAATCACAGTATGGTCTTAATGATGCGTCGGTAGCGAATCGTCAAACGGCATATTACTGGAATCAAAACGGATTCTTACGTCAACTTAACCGAACGCAAGATGCTTGGTTCTTTGGATTTACGTCGTCTGGTCAAGAAACGTCCGTGAGTGTGTTCCAAGAGGCAAATGGCGAAGTGAAAATGTTTGCCAATTTCCAAGATCTTAATGGTACATCAATGTCAGGTCTCTCTAAATCTATGGGAGACATGGTTGCTTTGCTCAATGGGTTTAAAATTGAAGATACGGGTTACGTGTTCCTCACTAATGAACAAGGCCAGATTCAAATACACCGCCAACAAGGTAAGAACCAAACTTCTATCACTAAACTATTTGGTAGTGACGCAAGTGCGCTGTTGAACAAAAATAGCTTCAACCTAATTAATGTGGAGTTTGAAGGGCAGGATACTTTTGTTTCTAGTTTGTATGTTCCTTCAATGAACTGGTTTGTTATTGGCGTGGTTCCCGTTGATGAAGTATTCGCAGACCTGAATGCGACAGCTAAAAAAATGCTGTTTACGACCATCATTGTTGCCGTTGTATTCATCCTCATGGGCGTATGGTTAGCAAACAGCATTACGAAACCAATCCGACTGATTGCCGATCGTTTTACCGACCTTGGGCAAGGTGAAGGCGATTTGGCGCAGCGTATTGAAATTAAGGGTAATGATGAAATTGCTCAGCTTTCAAAAGGCTTTAATGGATTTATTGAGAAGATTCATGCCACGATGAAAGAGGTTGCTCTAACCAGTGGCTCATTAAGTCAAGCGGCAGAAAGTGTGTCAACGAAAGCAACATCCACACACGACAACAGCCAAGAGCAGCGTGATCAAACCATTCAAGTAGTTGCAGCTATCAACCAAATGGGTGCGACCATCAGTGAAATTGCATCGAACGCGGCTACCGCTGCTGATACGGCAAATCAGGCTTCAGATAACACTCAAACTGGTCGAGAAGTTGTGATGAAAGCAAAAGAGGTGATCAGCCGCCTAGCCGATGATGTTGAAACAACCAATATTGTTGTTACGCAGTTGGCATCGACAACCAAAGATATTGGCTCGATTCTGGGTGTAATTCGTGACATCTCTGAGCAAACGAATTTACTTGCGCTAAACGCTGCAATTGAGGCTGCTCGTGCTGGTGAGCAGGGACGTGGTTTTGCGGTTGTTGCTGATGAGGTAAGAAACCTAGCTTCACGCACGGCTGATTCTACAGAAGAGATTCAGCGCATGATCAATCAGCTTCAAAGTGACGCACAAGACGCGGTAAGTGCTATGGAAGCGGGCAAAGCGGTCACCATTGAAGGGGTTACTTCTACCGATGAAGCAGTCGAGGTATTAATCAGTATTTCTGAACGAATCACCGACATCTCTGATCGTAATACACAAGTTGCAACGGCGACGGAAGAGCAATCCACGGTGGTGCATACCATTAATCAAAATATCGAAGAAATCAACGCGATAAATGAAATGACAACCGCGACAGCAGAAGAGTTGGCGGATGCAAGTCGCGATCTTCAAGCGCTCTCTTCTCGTTTAGACAAGATGGTTGGTAGCTTCAAGTTATAGAGTTGGATAGAATAGGCGAAGTTTAAAAGTTCAATCATTAATTTTAGGTAAGTACTATGAATGACTTCGAAAAAGAACTAGAGCAAATTTCTCAAGAAACCGCTCAGGAGCCAGAAGTAAAACTGCCGTCGCTAGAAGAGCAAAAAGCGATCGTCGCTGAGCTGAAAAAGCTGGAAGCGGAAGGTAAGCTGACGCCAGAAGTGTTAGAACAACACTTTGGTAAGTTTAACCAAAAAAACGCAGTTCCAATCCACTAAGTTAGGTGGTGTTTTACCTCTAACGTGCGTGATTAAATCACCTGCTCAAACACAAAAAGGGAGTTTATACTCCCTTTTTTAATGTCTGAAAAATGCTAATACCTCTCACATACTTGCCACTTAAAAATTATTGACATTTCAATGAGTTATTAATTAGTACTAGTGATTTTCATACTTGACAATACTACCGCTCTATCTAAATCTATTGCGTATTTCAATAAAAACGACCAAGGGAATGCGATCAGGATGGAGCAGCAAAAAAAAAGAAACGTTATTTTAATCACGGAGGGAAGTCTACAGTCATCTCTGTTGAAAGATGTATTGGAGACCAAACTCGGTATTAGTGTTGCTCTAATCACGCCAGATAATCTGATTCACGGAGTGTTACATGAATCTCTTTCATCAGCCATTATTGTTGATTGCAGCGTGATCACGGATGAAATTTTTCGCCGTTATGCGGAGTTTAAAGCGGCCAAGCAGAAAGACACGCTTGAAATCTTAATTAATTGTGAGCAATCCATATCGACAGAAGATCTCTTTGCTTGGCGTACTTTGGCCGGTATTTTCTATACCTCTGATGATATAAAAACGTTGCAAGTTGGTATTGGTAAGGTGCTTCAAGGAGATATGTGGTTCAGTCGTAAGTTTTCTCAGCAGTACATTACTTACCTTCGTCGACATTGCAAACCTATAAATAAGAATGTTTCCGCTATTCTGACCAAACGAGAGCAACAAATAATTACCTTTCTTTCCATGGGGGCGTCCAATCAACAAATCGCTGAACAATTATTTGTCAGCGAGAATACGGTAAAAACGCATTTACATAATATTTTCAAGAAGATTGATGTGAAAAATAGAGTTCAAGCACTTATTTGGGCAAAGGAAAATATTTCAGACAACTCGTTAACGGTGTAATGCTATTGCAATATTAGGTTGCCTAATTTAGTAAACTCTTAATAATTTCTGTGACCTGAATGTGTTAAAAGTGTTTCTTTTATGAGAAACACTTTTTTTGGTTCTCTTTTTAATAACTTTAGAATTTAAAAAAGTAGCAAATAACTTTACTCTGTGAACTAGCACTTACATATCAAACTAAGTGCTGACGATTAACTACTAATTCAAGAATGTTAAGTCACTGAAAGTATGAGAAACATTATGGAATAGTATATGGAAAAGCCTGAAATCCTAATGCTCACTCAACAAAGTTTACAGAGTGAAAACTTTAAGGAAATGCTTTCTAAAAATACACAAACTAAAATAACGATCATTGATACTAAAAACCCTAGTTATCATGAACTCATTCCGGAACGCTACTTTTTGCTTGTTGATTTTTCAGTTGAGATTCCTTCCGAAACTTTAGTTTATTTGAAAGATAGTAATAAAGTGCTAGGAACCATAATGCTTAATCTAGGTTATGACTTAGACACAGAAGAACTCGCTTCTTGGCCTCATGTAAAAGGTATATTTGGTCCAGGAGATTCAATGGACAAGGTTTGTCAGGGATTAAAAGCAATAATAAAAGGGGATAATTGGCTGTCTCGAAGATTACTTGATCAGCTAGTAAATTATTATCGAGGCAGAGAAGTAAATAGCATTATCGAGCCTGCTATTGAGGTTGAGCTTACTCGGCGTGAAGTTCAGGTTTTAAAAATGTTGAAAGAAGGTGGTTCAAATATGGAAATCGCTGATTCTTTATTTATCAGCGAGCATACTATTAAATCACATCTATACAATATTTTTAGAAAGTTAGAAGTAAAGAACCGTACGCAAGCTACAAGTTGGGCTAAGAGAAACCTGTAGTACTAGTATTAACTTGCTGTAATAAAAAGAAAATACTCTATAAAGTACTAAATTTTATATTTATTATTAAAATGTCAGTCTGAAATATCATCCCATATTCAAACTTATTCCTATTCAGTTGACTATTAGACTTCTCATGTCGTGACGAATCTAGTCAGACGTGGAACAGAAGGTCTATTCAATTAATAAGCCAAGAGGGAATAAAAATGAGCGCAAGTGACAATGACACGTATTTAGGCGATGCAGGTGTAAATAACCAATTTGCTGATTTCGATGGCGGCGATGATTTGTTTATCGGTTTTGGTGGTAATGACTCGTTTGTTGGCGGTGGCGGTAATGATTATGTGATCGGCGGCGACGGTGATGATCGCCTAATTGGTGGTGCTGGAGATGATTTGTTAAAAGGTGGGATTGGTGATGATCTATTAAAAGGAGGTTTTGGAAACGATAAGCTTTTAGGTTTGTTGGGTGATAACAAGCTATTAGGAAACACTGGTGATGATATTCTTGTTGTAGGGGCTGGAGATAACATATTGGTAGGTGGGAGTGACAGTGACAAGTTTGTGTTCACGGATAAGTTTGGTGGCCATGGCGAAGCAAAGGTTATGGATTTCACCATTGGTGAAGACTCTTTGCACATCATTAGCGACTCTGTCACAGACTTTGGTGATTTAAGCTTTAGCTACGATGCAGTTGGGAATGCAGTGTTTACCGATGGGGCTGATCTAACAGTGAAACTTATTGGCGTGACTGAAACTGACATCAACACCTATGGTGCAGATCTGTTCGTAATCTAAACGACTGAAAATAACTCTGGATGGGAATTAGTTTGCGTGGCTCTGCCATGCTAAAGCGAACTAACCGGACACTCTAGAGCGATTTGAGGTTACCTTAAGCTAGGCGCTAGTATTTCTGGCGCCTACAATTTTCACGTTAAACGGAAGTAGTCGTGCAAAAAACGGTTTTCAAAGAAGTGAAACAAAAACTATGCACGCTTGCGGGCTTGCTGATCGTTTTTAGCCTTTTTATCAACTTATTGGTTCTCTCTATTCCGCTGTACATGCTTCAAGTGTACAACCGAGTGATATCCTCCTACTCAACCGATACTTTATTCTTGCTCACTGTCATCGTAATTGTCGCGCTGTTAACCATGTCCATCATCGACATTGCACGAGCACAAATGAGTAAATCTTTTGGTTATTGGATGGACACAAAACTCTCCGCTTTCATGCTCAAGCGCACGATTCAATATCAATCACATACTGGGAAGAGTTATACCTCGCAAACTCTGAGAGACATTCAGAACATCAAAAGCTTTTTGAGCAGTCAAGCACCTTATCCACTGTTGGATGCGCCCTGGACACCGCTGTTTATTTTATTTGTGTATTTATTGCACCCGATACTAGGTCACATCGCGTTACTTGGATCTATCGTATTGTTTAGCCTAGGTCTACTTAATGAGCTAATGACGCGTAAAACAATGCAAGAGAGCGAAGTCAGAGCGATTTCTCATATCAACAAAGCAGAATTAGCCACGCAAAACTCCAATTCAATTCTCGCAATGGGGATGATGAATGCATTTTTAGAGAAGTGGCAGTCGCGCGTGAGTGAAGTGAATGTGCTTGAAGAGCGAGTTGCAGGTAAGTCCATCTACATGGCTAACTTTTCTAAGTTTGTGCGTGGATCACTACAGATATTTTTACTGGGAGGTGGTGCATGGTTAGTTATCCAACATGAGATAACGGCAGGGGCGATGATCGCGAGCTCCATATTAATGAGTCGGGCATTATCGCCGATGGAGCAGGCGATAGGCACGTGGCGAAGTGCGATGTCTGCTAAAGGCGCCTATAAAAGGTTGAAAGAAATCGATGCGATCGTGCGCCAAGATGAATCGGATATGCCACTGCCTAAACCAAAAGGACACTATGAGCTTACCGGACTGGCCTATCGCCATCCTGGAGCAACCGAACCAGTGCTCTCATCGATCAACTTATCGATTCCTCCGGGTGTTGCTGTTGGGGTGATTGGCCCTTCTGGTACGGGTAAATCGACGTTTGCTCGGCTGTTATTAGGTACGGTTAAGCCATTAGCGGGTAAAGTGACTCTTGATGGAATGGAAGTCTCCGTATGGGCATCTGAAGATCGCGGCGTGCATTTTGGGTATCTCGCTCAAGAGGTGGAGTTATTTCCTGGCACAATTCGAGAGAACATCGCGCGCTTTAAAGAAGAAGACCCCGCTAAAGTCATCAAGGCGGCTCAACTAGCAGGATGTCATGAATTAATACTCAAGAAAAACAAAGGCTATGATTGCATTATTGGTGAAAATGGCCGTGGTTTATCTGGGGGGGAAAGGCAGAGAATCGCTCTTGCAAGAGCCGTTTATGGCGACCCTTCTATTGTGATTTTCGATGAAGCGAATGCCAACCTCGATGGTGAGGGAGAGGCTGCGTATCAACGTTTGATTGCCCATTTAAAAGCACAGAGTACAACGATTATCGTCATTGCCCACAATCCGAGTACGTTACGACAAATGGATAGGCTGTTGTATTTGGCTGACGGCCGAGTCAAGTTATACGGCGCTAAAGATGAAGTATTAAAACGTTTGATGGGCGAAGAAAGAACAGATATCCCAAGGGTAAGAAATGAGCAATCAACTGCCAACCGTTAATCAGAGTTCTACCGAGATCGTATATCGTTTTAGCCCCAAAGCGAGACTAAGCTTTCGAAAACCAATTTTACTCGGTGTGGTGACCTTAAGTGTTTTTCTTGGAGGTCTTGGCTACTGGGCTGCAACAGCCAAATTAGAAAGTGCAGCGATTGCTTATGGTGATTTGTCAGTTCTCACTAAGCGACAAGAAATTCAGCATTTAGAAGGCGGTATTATTGAAAAGCTATATGTACAGGAAGGGGATTTAGTCGAAAAAGGTCAGTTATTAATTCAACTTTCTAAGCGTCAAGCTATGGCTAAGTTGGACTCGTTAAGTGGTCGTTTTATCCATACTCTAGCAAAGGAAAACCGTTTAAGTGCGGAGCTTGATGAGCTTCCAACGATTGTATGGTCTGATGATCTTGAAAGCATTCCCCGTGTCGATATCGTACAAGAAGCACAACTGGTTCAAAACAAGATCTTTGAAGCGAGAAAGCGATTCTTTGATAGTAAACTGAGTATCATTGAGCAGAGTATTTCTGGAGCAAATTTAGAGCTTGAAAACCTTCAGCAAACCAAAGTGATTGAGACGGAACGGCTCAACTTTATTGCTGAAGAAATAGACAGCAACCAAGCCTTGGTGCAAAAAGGTTTCTCGGGAAAATCTACCTTACTTCAACTCAAGCGCCTAGCAGCGGAGGTGAGAAGTACCTTAAGCCAGTTAGACAGGCAATCGCTCACCGTTAGAAAAAGGTTAGATGAGAACCTAGCGCAAATTGAAGAGTTGAAGCTTGAAAGGCTGAATGAGATTGTAGAGGAACTACGAAACACCAAAACGGAAATTGTCGCAATTCGGGAAGAATATCGCTCCGCTCAAGATATTGTCGCAAGAACAACGATCAACGCACCTATTTCTGGTCGCGTAGTCAACATGCAAGTGTTTACCGAAAAAGGTGTGATTGGCTCGGGTGAAACGTTACTAGAACTGGTCCCGCAAGACGATAAGTTGTTAGTCGAGGCTCGTGTTAATCCTCAGGATATTGATTTAGTGAATCCAGGCCAGCAAGCGCATGTTCGTCTGACCGCTCTGAATGCACGGACGTTGGCACCTTTAGACGGTACAGTGCTGACGATTTCTGCCGATAAGCTCTCGCAAGAAAACCAAGAAGATTTTTATCTCGCTAGAATTGCAATTTCACCGGAAGATGTGACAAAACATCGTTTAACCTCAGGCATGAATGCCGAAGTGCTGATTTTATCTGAGCCACGAACGCCATTGAGCTACCTAATAAAGCCAATTACAGAAAGCATGAATCGCGCCTTCAGAGAGGAGTAATTTCTAAGTGCTTTTTGAAGAGTATTGTCAAAGAGTATCGAATCCAATTACATATCATCATTAAATAAACAGTTTAAAGTCTAGGTTTTTTTCTTAAAGTCGTATGTTTGTAATTTTTAGTTTTTCTGATCTAGTGAAGAATATCAATATTTTACTAGCTAATTATTTTTAGGTTAACTGTGGTAGAAATGTAATATAGTACTCTATTCATTTTCATAGTTTGTATCTTAGAGCATTTTTGAAAACTTAGTGATAATTTATTTTTATATCCATAGTTTTTTAGTATTAGTAACTTGGATGAATTATTTGATATTTTTTAAAAATAAACAATATGGAGTCTTAAGTATTTCAGATAAAGTACATTAAACCTTGCTGTAAAATAAAAATGTATTATCATATCAGTAAATTTAAAATTTTTCTTTTTTACAATCTTATTTTATTGTTGGTAATGTGTTTTATTAAATAAATACGACGTTATATCGTCATTAATTATCATATAAAATTTTATAATATTGTATAGGGAAATTTAAAATATAAATACAGGAATTATCGTTCTTACAACTCAAAAAAATCAAAAAGCTTTAAATAGATTGCGTTGTTAATTTATATAGTTCACCCGGCGTAGTCAGCGACACGTAATTACGATTAGATATTAATTATTGAAGAAATAGGCTGAGAACTTACTGTCATGTTACAGGTGTACTGTAGTTCAAAGTATTGTCGCAAGGGAGATAGAAAAGTGTGGTATGGTAAATAGCGAAGATATTGTAATTTTTCTGAAAGTTAAAAAAGGAAACGAACTTTGGGATAAAAATTTAACTTGACTTTGGTCGGTGGGATTTATCACCTGTTAGAACAACATAAAGCTCGAGTCTATACCCAATCGAAAGGTTATGTAGGTTGTGAAAGGTCACGGTAGGAATAATAGCTTAAATTACTTATCCGAATCCCATCTGAGGTTTCTATTAAAATCTTTTCGAATGATAGATTTAATGAATATATGGTGGTTTTATTCATGTGTACGATTCAAACAAATTATCATGTGCATTTTTTTACTTACCACTTTGTAGCCATACATTTATTTCTTTGTAAGACAAATCTGATAACTATTCTTTATATAACAATATATTTTATTTATTGTTACTATTTGCAATTGATTATTATATTTTAAATATAAATTACTTTGTGCCATTAGGCTGATAATAATGTTGTGTATTTATCATGAAAAACAGGGATTAATTTTGGTTTTTATTTTTATTATTTTAAATTCAACAGTGTTATTACGCTAAATATTATATTTTTATGGATTATACTTTCTTAAAAATGACTAATAAAAATTTATACAAGTTGGAAAGCATTACATCAATGTTTAAGATTAGTGTTATCTTGTTATTGATTGCTTTTTTTTACTCTGAAAATGCATTAGCTGCAGGCGAAATAGAAGTATCCTTTAATCCAACATTCGGTCTGCCCTACGAAAATGGACAGGTCATTACATACTCGATTGAAGTTCGAAATACGACGATCAGCACGATCAGTGATGTCTCCGTAACGAATGCCATTTGGGATGTGATGTCTGGTTCGAATAGGGCGTTCAGTAGTGTCAAGATCACTGATACTCATACGCTAGGTACGAATGCAGGTACTTACTCCTCTAGCAATAGCAACCTGAATGTGACCGGCGCAAACTTATTACCGCTAGGGCGTATTACTTATCAAATTGAAGCGACGGTTGCTGATGATGCTGCTGAAGATATTGTTCTTGGCAACACCGAAGTAAAAGGAACGGTTTCCGGCACAGAGACGACTTTTACTAACCCAGATACAATTACTTTCCCTCCGGCTGAATACGATTATCTTCTCGAAGAATACGTTAGCCCGACCGAATACGATGTTGGCGGCACACTGACTTATTCTTTAACGGCAACCAATAATGGTGCTTATGCGGTTAAAGGATTAGATATTGAGCAAGAGTTTGCGTCTTTAACAGGACAAAAGTTAGATGGCACAACAGGGAATGCATTTAGCAGCGTGACCATTAGTGCCGTGGCTTCATCGGGGAGCGATGCGGGTACCTTTGCAACAACAGGAGATTTGTCAGTCACCGATGCGGAGATCTCTGTTGGTGGTTACATTACTTACACCATCAAAGCGACGGTTGCTGCGGACTTAGTTTCCGATATTGATACCCAAGCAAGCTCCACGACTCGTGCTGGTACGGTCGACGGCAACCCGCTATCAACGCCTCCATCTGAGCCTGAAATTGCACTGGAACACACGCTCAATTCAACATCGCCATACCTGATTAACGGTGAGGTGGATTTTGAGTTGAAGGTGAGTAACAACGGTGGTGCGATTGCTCATAATTATCATGTAAAACAAAATATTAGCGACCTAATTAGCCGCAATGGTTTAGCTAACAATTTATCCCCTTCTTACAACAACACCGATGTGGATGGTAACCCCTTCACGACCTGGGATATCACGGTTTCAAGCATTGGCAGTAACTCACTTTCTGACTACCAAGGCAGCGCACAAACGGATGTCGATTTTGACGATACCGTTTCTATCTATCCGGGCGAGTCGATCACCTACCAAATTAAAGCAACCCTTACCCCAATCACGATTGGTACCTTGCAAGGCTTTACTGCTTCTGTAACGGATGACTCAGGCTCGTTGGTCAAAAGCTCCAGTATTTCGGATACGGTTGATGCTGAAAAAGTGTTGAGCGTGACGGATTCTGATATCTCTATTTCGAAGACCACTTCTGCATCCGAATATGTACCAGGTGGTGAAATTGAGTACGAAATTACCGTTACAAATGGCTCATCAAAAATGTTTTGCCAACAACCTGTTAGTCCAAGATAACCTAACTTGTGTTAAGACTGAGCAAGCGGGTGGCGCAGGGGATGGCCAAGCTTTTGAACAGTGGAAAGTTGAGGTTATTTCGGGTGAGGACTCGATTGGCTCGGACCCAGGCACCTTTAGCTACGGCACTTGGACGTCGAATCCACTTTCGCTAACCCCAGATATCGCTCCAGGTAAAACCATCAAGTACAAGCTGACTGCGAAAACCAATGATACCAGCACTGGTCTTATTCTTGATGACGATCCAAGTTGTTCTAACGATAACGTCACTGAAGAAGGCTCGGGTGTTCAAACACCAGATGACAACTTGCGCGCAAGTAAAGATGTAGATAGTCGCTTTTACTCTTCAGGCCAGACTCTTACTTACACCATTACCGTGACGAACGATGGTGATGGTTTTGCAAACCAAGTTCAGGTGCTAGATGACCTGAACTCAGTGAAAACGACCGATATCAACGGCAAAGAAATCAATGCTTATTCGGATTGGACGATCACCGCTGAAGCGTTTAAAGACGACGGTACACCAGCAACTGCTTCAAACACGGGGATGACCGGAGAAGTTAAACACCCTGATAATTTAAATGTCATCGCAACGCTTCAACCTCATTCCTATATCGAATACACCATCGTTGCTGACACTAACCCAATTGCAAATGGTCATATCTCAAACGAAGTCACAGTGGATGGCTCTGTTTATGCAGACCGAGGTTCTGATCCTCGTGATTTTGCGATTGAGCTAAACAAACGCGTTAAGACCAATACTGACTCAGGTTTTCATGGTGAGCAGACGGCTTATTCTAAGCTGGATACTGAGGTCACTTACCAAATCAGCCTGAAGAACGATAAAGAAAACGGTTATGCGACAAATGTGGCGGTAAAAGACGCCTTATCTTCGATCACCGCGAAGATATTGGAACCAGACACGACGTCAAAACAAGTCTTCAAGTCGTGGACGATCAGTGCGGAGATCATCTCGGATGACCCTCAACTTGATGGCAACCCTGCTTATACAGATGTCGGTACTTTTAGCGATAACACAGATCTAGACACCACAGCGCAGATCCCGCCAAATGTTGAAGTGCTTTACACCATCGTGGCACAAATCGATCGCTCAAATGAAAACGAGATCATTTACTCTCGATTTGATAACACGGCAGAAATTAAAACGCCTGATTCAAGCATTCAAAACTCAGCTTCGGACACGGTAGTGGTTTACCCTCATGATCCGAAAGTTATTGTTGCTAAAACAACGCCAAACGATGATTTCAAGCCCGGCGATAAAGTGACGTTTAAAGTCACAATCGTCAATACTGGTCCAGGCTATGCCAACGAAGTGCATGTTACGGATGATATCCTCGGCCTAAATGCGTTCTCAGATTGGACAATTACAGCGTCGACAGACTCCAATAATTCACCATTTAAAACAGGCAGTTATGAAGGTGAAAAGTCAGGTTTTCCTAGCAACGGAAACATCAATAGTTACATCGATATAGATCCTAAGGTCAATGGTTCAGAAGGTTATGTCACCTATACCATTAACGCTACAGTTAAAAATGACTACGTAGAAGATGAGATTTCTAATACCGCAGAGATCTATGATCCATCGACGAACTTAAACCAATCTTCTTCTGCTGAAATCGGTGGAACATCGGGGGATTCTCTTAACGTTTCTATTCTGAAAACGGCGGACAAAGTTCGTTTCATTCCTGGCGAGGACGTCACTTATGAAATTCGTGTTTTTAACAATGGCGCTAATGAAGAAAGTGGTCTTAAGGTCGTTGATTTACTGACAGACATTCGTTCTGTATTGGCGAATGACAAAGACAATCAGTATGAAAACTACCCAGACCAATCGCCATTTGAATACTGGCAGTTTGACTATGATGACGGTGGCGGTTTTCAACCTCAAACAACCGAAGATTTTATCTACCCACCGGGTGATGCATCAAACACGATGACGCTTGTATCTAAAGGTTTACGCACTTTCCGCATTAAAGCTCGAGTTAAAGACAATGTCATTGGTTCTCAGGATTCAATGGGTAACTTAAATGACAAAATTGAGAATGACGCCTACGTCTACCGTGACTTTGGCCAAGTGACTGAAGAATCACACGTTTCTCATCACGAGATGGAGCGCGCATACAATGGTGGTGATGTAGTTAGAAAGCTACTGGTTAATGGCGTGGAATCAAAATTCTACTCTCCGGGCGATACACTTACCTATCAAGTGACGGTTTCTTCTCAAACTGGTTATGTCAATGATCACGCAGTAAGCGAAAACATTACCGGTGTGACGACTCAGTTGTTGGATGGATCTTTAGCGACGCCATTTGATAAAGGTTTCACAGTAGATGTTTCGAAGGACGATTCTAATGGTGGCGACGGTACAACCGATGGCACGTTAGATGGCACCGTTGCGGATAATCAAGACATCAACACAACGATCGATGTTGCAGGAAAAGATTCTGTTACCTTTGAAGTTGTTGGTGTGGTGCGCGAAGACGCGACTGGCACAATCACCATTGGTGGCATCACGGTCATTCCGAACAGCTACCATCTAGCATTCTCCAAGACGGTAGATCAATCAAGCTATGAACCGGGACAACCTTTGGTTTACCGCTTAACGATCGAAAACGATGGTAAGGGCAACGCATACAACATTCCTGTTATCGACCGACTGTCCAATATCATGGTCGATCTTGTCGATGGCACAAGCGGTAAAGCGTTTGACTCGGGTTGGACGGTCGTTCCAAGGATCGTCAGTGGTAGCTCCTCGGCAATTCTCGATCTGGATGGCAAGATTGCTGATAACGCAGACATCGATACTCATGCATCCATCCCTAAAGGCACAACTATTGAGTACGTTGTCACAGCTAAGGTGAACAACAACGCCGTCGGTGAGATCTTGAACTTGCTTACGGTCGATGGTGATACTGTGAGTGCGGAGACCAAAGCGTCTGCTGAGAAATACGACTTCTCTAAACATGTCACCAAAATCTACGATCAGGATGGCACTACTGAGTTAAGTGGTGGTTACACACCGGGTGGTTACATCGAGTATGAAATCTCACTGAAGAACCTGAACAACGTTCACATCAATGAGATGCCAATCAAGGATGAAATCAGCAAAATCCAGACTGATTACTTCGATGGAAGCGGTAAAGGTCGTGCGTTTGATTCATGGACCATTGTGACCAGTACCGATTCGAGTGGCATCAGTGATGCAGGCTCTGTCAGCAATAACAGCGATATCGACACTAAGTTCAACTTAGCCGCAAACGGATTCGCCATAGGTGGAACCTTTGTTACTTACACCATCAAAGCGAAGATCAGTGAGAAAGCTGTTGGCCAAATTCTCAATGTTGCGGTGGTAGACAACAGTCATAATTTACCGTCAGAACCTGTGAACATGCTGCCGGTGAAAATTGCTAAGTCGCACAAAGCGTACACCGATACATCACTAGCGACACACAAGACCACATACAACCATACGACAGACGGCGAAAAGATCGTTTACCACTTGCGCATTGAGAACAATGGTAAAGGTTTGGAGTACAACAAATCACTGAAAGAGTTGTTCTCAAACGTCAAAGTACGTGTCGCGCAGAACGCAGCGGGCGAATCTGACTCACAAACGCTACAGGCATTTGGTCAATATGGTTGGACAGTGACCGCGACTACCTCGGGTGAAGCGACCACACTCATTGATGGCTATACCGGCGGCGCAAATGCAGACATCGACATTCCTGTACTTTCAATTGCGCCGGGTGGTTGGATTGACTTTGTCATGGAGTCACAGATCCGCCAAGACGCGCTCGACCAGATTGTTGCGACTCCGAAATACAACGGCAGCAACTTCAATTCTGCGAAAGTCACGCCAGAGGGCAGTAACCTGACGGTGAGTAAAGAAATTGTCTCTATCGATGGCAAATCTTATGTATCCGGTGACACCTACAAACCTGAAGATGAGGTCATCTACAAATTTACGGTGACCAACACCGAACCCGTGTGGCGTGACCAAACCGTTATCCAAGATATCGTCTCTAACGTTCGCGTTGAGGTGATTGGCGGGACGACGAAATCTGCGTTCTCAGAGACAAACATCTCTCATGCCTTTACTTCAACAGGTACAACAGGAACACAAGACACTTACATCGAATCTTATGATGCGACTGATGATCTTGACCTGTTAGTCGATATTGCCCCAGAAGAAGTCATTGAATTTACGGTTACCGGTGAAGTTCGCCCTGATGCCCTTGGTGATATCGATGGCAACACGGGTAAAGCTGGCAATCACAGTGATACAACAGATGTGATTCCACCAGTTGCTCCTGTTCTTACTTTTAGTAAACAGGTTTTTAATACAACGTCGGATACGAACACCTGTACTTTCCCATCTAACGATGGAGTGGGGTGTCATTACAACCCGAGTGGCCAAGTTCAGTACCGAATTTCAGTGAAAAACGACGGTGAAAGCATAGCGAATGACGTATCTATCGTCGATAAATTAAACGAAATCTATACCGAGGCCGTAACACCAACATTGGCGTTTTCTGACTACAGTTCGGCAATCATTTCTGCACCAGACGCTTCGCGCTTCTCGATCTCAGGTCAGTACGAAGGCAATGTTCCTCTTGATGCAACATTTGATTTGATGCCGGGTGATGAAGTCGTTTTTGAACTGAATGGTACTGTCGCTTTTGATGCTTTGGATGACATCGTCAACGTGGCATCAATTAACGGAGTGAATAGTAATGAGGTTAGGCTAGAGCAAGGTGACTCTGACATCATTGCTCAGAAATCAACAAGTACACCTACCTACACTCCTGGTTCAACGGTTAAGTACGAAATACTAATAAGAAACGAAACAACGAGTAACCAAATCGTTGCTGTAGAGGACTTAATTGGTAGCTATACAGTAGAAACAGCAGACGGCACAGAACAACCTGCTCTGGATTCATGGACGATCAATGCAGAAATTATCAGTGATGGTAATGGTGCTACAGATATCAGTGAGTTAGACGCACTTGAAGGTACCTCAAGCCCTACAATCAGTAACAATATTGAACTAGGAGCAAAAACAGGAGATGTGTACTCCATCGTTCAAATTGAGATTGAGGGTGTGGTTCGAAATGATGCAGTTGGTAAGTTCACAAACAATGTAAGTGTCGATACAAAGACATACAACTTACGTGAAAAGTTCATATATCCAGAACCGGGTACACTTGCAGTTTCGAAAGTAACCTCAATCACCCCTGCGATTTACCATCCGGGTGATACCATCGGTTACGACATTGAGGTGAAAAATACCGGTACAGGTTATGCGACCGATGTGTTGATTTCAGACCTTTGGAAGACGATTCGAGCAGAGAAAGCTGGCGCAACATTACCTGTACGTGCGTTTGATTCTTGGTCAGCAACATCTGTGAGTGTTGATGGTACCGATCCAACGCTGACTCAACCAATCGCGGGCTCTGAGGTGACTGGCGACAATGGTTATCAGATTCGTTACAACATTCACCCAGATCACACAGTGAAACTTCATGTTGAAGGTGTTGTAAAAGCGGACCTTGTTGGTGATATCACCAACGTAGTTGAAGTGAGCGATTCAAGCGGCTCTCAAACTGCGGATGCGACTTACGTGGCGGCAACGGCTGATCTCACGGTCGATAAAACAGTTGATAAGAGCCAATACGAATCAGGTGACAAGCTGACCTATACCATCAAGATCGAAAACACCACCGCCAACTGGGCGAGTGATGTGGCGATCAAAGATCTGGTCAACGACATCACTTCAACCAGTATTACGGGCGCGACAGTAAAAGCGTTTGAATCTGGCACCATCTTCTTCAATGCATCTTCACAGACGGGTGACACCAAGTTCCCATCGTCCACTGGTGAGTTTTTAGATGGCAGCTTGGACATCGGTCCAAATGATGTGGTGACCATTACGGCGGAAGGGGAGCTTGACCCAGAAGTGGTGGGCGATGTCACCAACCAAGTTGAAGTGACCTACAACGGTTCGACTAAAACCGCAGAAGCGACCAGCACGGCGAAGATCCCAGATTTAACCTTCACCAAAGAGCCAATGGTAGAGTTTTATAGCCCTAACCAAGCGGCAGGTTACATCCTGAAAATCGTCAACGAAGGCAACAGCTACGCGAATGACATCAACCTAAAAGATGAAATTGGTGCGCTAACCGTGAACACCATTGATGGCTCGGCGAACCAAGCCTTCCTGCAATGGGCGGTTCAGTATGTTACGGGCAGTTCACTGACCACAGTCGATGCTAACTCACTCGTTGTCGACAAGGATATTGATTACAACATCGACCTCGCACCGAACGACACCATCACCCTTTACGTTATTGGTCTAGTCAATACAGAAGCGACGGGCGACATTGTTAACACCGCAACGTTGAATCACAACAGTAAAGACGTGACGGCAACGGCAACGTTGAAACCGCGTCCGGGCGATATCATTCTAGAGAAAACCACCGATGAGCGTTACTACCAGCCGGGAGAGTTCTCTACATTCCGCGTCAAAGTGACCAACAACGGTTCTGGCTTTGCGGCCGATGTAAAAGTCGAGGACATCATTTCTTCACTCGAAGTGGAAACCTCGGGTGGAGCAATGGAGCCTGCATTGAATGATTGGACCATCGTGACCACTAAAGGCGACCCACGCACCAATATCGAAACGGTACCAGGACCAAACGGTGACATTTCTACCAACCTTGATATCGCGCCTGGCGACACGGTTGAATTTGCCATCACAGGTACAGTCAACAGCAGTGCGGTGGCTAACATCGTTAACACCGCGACAGCTGAGTTCGGCGGTGCGACCACCGATGCAACAGCAACGTTAGAAACCTTACCTGAAGAAGTTTGGATTGAGAAAACAGCAGAATCACCAATTTACATTCCGGGTGAGGAAGCGGTTTTCCATGTTCGTGTTTACAACGGTACCGATGGTTTCGATAACGACATTAAATTGGATGACATTCTATCGGGTATCAAAGCGACCAACATTTACGGTGTTAATGAGCGAGCGTTTGAAAGCTGGACGATTGAAACAACCAACACTGACAGCCGCACAACGATCACGCCAATGCCTATCGATAACCAAGACATTCGTTCAGTAATCGATATCGCGCCGCATGACATTGTTGAGTTCACCATTACGGCGAAAACCAACCCATTAGCGGCGAGTGAAATTACCAACACTGCCACCGCTGATTTGAATGGCACCACACAACAATCGAGCGCGACTATTCAGCCTCAATCGCAAGGTATCTCTATCGAGAAAACCGCTGACACTGAGTTCTACATTCCGGGCAAAGAAGCGACATTCCGCGTCAAAGTGAAGAACGAAGGTACGGTGCCAGCAACAGATGTCGAGGTGAAAGATGCCATTAGTGATCTTGAAGTGGTTCGTTTAGATGGCACGACAGTCAAAGCGTTCGATTCGTGGCGTATCGAAGTTAACAAGGGCAGTTCCGATACTGACATTACCAATATTCCAAGCGTAAATACGGACATCGATTCAACGCTGACCATTGCAGCGAATGATGAAGTGGAGTTCGTCATCACTGGTTTGGTGAATCAATACGCAACGGGCGAGATTGAGAACACAGCAAGTGCGTTGTTCCGCGGTGAAACTCAAGAAGCAAGCGCGATGCTATTGGCGATGCCAGAGTCGGTCAAGCTAGAGAAGACCGTCGATGATGAGTACTACCGTCCGGGTGAAAACGTCACTTACCACGTGGTGTTAAGTAATGAATCTGGATCGTTTACCGAAGAGATAGTGCTTAAGGAGCTTATCTCAGAGTTGAAGGTAAATACGATTCATGACACCGAAGCGCCAGCGTTTACCAGTTGGAGCATGACAAGCTCATACAGTGATGACCGCACCATCGTGTTACCACAGATTCAAGGTGACAATCTGGACGTGAATAGCCGTGTGATTATTGCGCCAAACGATAAGTTGGACATTGAAATCACGGGTGTCGTCAACGCGGATGCGATGGGAGAAATCACCAACCACGCGTATGCCTACGACAAGTCAGAAAGTGATGTTCTGGCGGATGATTTCGCAACTATCAAACCACTGCCGATCATTTTGTCGGTGACCAAGGTGGCAGATAAAGCGGAATACACCAACGACGACGATGAAATTACCTTCACGATGACGGCGACCAACCGAGGCTCTGCAGATGCAGAAAGCGTCAACCTGTTGGATGAAATCGATAAGCTTATTGGTAACAACGGCAATCCATTGTTCACCACATGGAAAGCGACCATCACTGAGCTTAAGTCTGGTGTGGTGGTTTCTGTCGATTCAGATAGCAATGTCGATTCAAACCACACTATGAAGGCGTACCAAGGTAATGAATACGAAATCGTAGTGACAGGTGAGATCAACCAAGGCATTGATGACAACTTCACGAACGTCTTTACCGCGAAAGCATCGACAGGTGAAGTCGCGTCCGCCAACGTCACGATCAAGGTTAAGAAGCAAGCTTACAACGAAGGCATGCTGAAAGTGACCAAGGTAGCGAGCAAGTCAGAGGCGAGCGTCGGTGAAGTTGTTGAATACGAAGTCGTGATTACCAATGAAAACGACAACCCATTCACGGGTGTACGTTTGGTTGACCGCTATCCGGGCGGCTTTGCTTACATCCCAGACTCGACAGAGATGGTCAACAGTGGTCCTGATGGCGTATTTGATACCTCGGATGACATCCAAATCACCGTAGAGCCAACGAAGACCAATCAACTGTTCTTCGAAGTCGGCGACATGAATATTTACGGCAAGGGCGATTCGAAAACCGCTGATGCTGTTCGTATCCGTTACCTAATGCGTGTAAGCGTCGGTGCTACCTTTGGCGTTTACACCAACACAGCATGGGCCGAAGCGCCACCGGCAGAAAGCTTCTCGGCACAAAACACCACGACCAACTACGTTGTGAAGTCGAACCTCGCCAGTGCAACGGTTGAAGTCATGCCAGATAAGGTATTCGACACCGCTTCGATCATCGGCAAGGTGTTTGAAGACCACAACGGTGACGGTTTCCAAGCAGACGCAACGGCAGATGACATTTATATTGACGTAGACCTTGCCGCAGGCGATTACGTACTGGGCTCAACTTTCATTACTCAAGATGGCGTTGAAACCCAACTTAAAGATGTGAAGGTGAAACTCAAAGGCCAAGACGTTGTTATGTCGAGTGTGGACAAAGGCTATGAAGTCGATGAGCTGTTTGGTCTATCTCGTAACCGTACCCTCGAACACAGCAACAAAGTGGTGTTCCAGTTTAATACTCGAACTCGCCAAGGTTTCCCGTTCAAGGTGACAACGGATAACGGCACGCACATCGAGTTCGATAAGCAAGGTAACGCGATTACCAAGCACAAAGGAGATAAGAAAAAAGGTCTGTCGGCAGAGAACATCGACGTGGTGAGAAACCTCTACCGAGATGGGGATATGTACTTATGGGAAATCATTGTAGAGAACAAAGGACTTTACGAAGACGGTATCCCAGGCGTTCGACTGTTAACGGTCGAAGGCATCATCATCGAGACAGACCAATATGGTCGATACCACGTTCCAGATCAGTGGGTGTTGAATAAAAAAGGTAAGCAGTTCTTGGTCAAAGTCGACACAGACTCGCTACCGACAGGCATGAGGGTGGTCAGTGAGAACCCGAAAGTACGCCGAATCACACCAAACAAACTGACGAAATTTAACTTCAGTATTCAAAGCAGTGGGGATGATTAACCGTTCGCAGTACAGACGCAGGCTGGGCCAGACCCAGCCAACCACTCAAGCGGTTAAGCAGGATTATTATGATTAGATTTAGACAATCAAAACTGACAATGTGTATCGCGGCTGCGTTGCCAATACTTTCGTACGCGAAAGACACCAGCCAATTGGAGAAACTTGACAGTGACTCACTGGGTATTGAAGTAAAAGCTCACGAACAAACGGATAACTCGCGTATCTACCTAGACCAAGGTGCGATTTGGGTAAGCCGCGACATCATGCGATTTGACCCGGTACTTGACCTGAGCATTAGCAGCGATGTTGAAGTGAAAGATGGCAAGCCATTGCAAGAG
The DNA here is from genome assembly GCF_033339635.1 of Vibrio sp. 2092. NCBI lineage: Bacteria > Pseudomonadati > Pseudomonadota > Gammaproteobacteria > Vibrionales > Vibrionaceae > Vibrio > Vibrio sp. 2092. Next base: position 343,029 of record NZ_JAWOUY010000005.1, read on the forward strand.
ATGAGCTTTGCTATCACAACCAACTTCAGCTACTACGTTGACCATTACCAACTGGAAGTCTTCCGTGGTGGTGACCGTGGCTTGGTTGACCCTTTAGCAGTGGTTGAAGGTCAGCAATTTGCCAACGATTTCAACATTGTTTGGGATGGCGCGACCGACCAAGAGTATCAATTTGAATCCAACACACAGCTGTTGTTCCGTTTAAAAGCCTTCGATAAAGACGGCAACATGGACGTGACGACGGTTGGTGTGATTGACCTTGTCGAGCCAGATTCTGAAGTCGATATCGACAAGAACGACGGTGAAGAAGAGCAAAGCCGCAAGCTTGGTAAAGCTCAGTTGATGCGTCACAACATTCCAACCTCTGCGGGTCTGGCAAGATTCATGGGTACGGGACTAAAAGGCGTCGATAAAGTCGTGATTGGCGAAGACGAGTTTGATGTGGAAGAGGGCGAGTTATACGCAGAACAGTACTTGCCAGCAGATGCGTATCTCTTCCCTACTCGTGTAGTATTCGACAGCGGTGAAGAGCGTCGCTACCAACTGTACGTGCGTATTCCTGATGAGTATTGGGTACAAGCAGGTCTTGCGGATTTCTACATCGGTAAAAACAAAGTGACGGGCAACTCCGCCGCATTAGCCGTCGACGAGCAATACCAAGATGACATCTATAACCAAGGACGCTTGGCGTACTTTGGTCAGGGTAAATTTGGCGACAAACTCAGAGTTACCACTCACTTTGATACTAAAGAGAGTGACGTGCGAGACATGTTTAAGAACCCGTTTGCCTCTGACTCATCCAGCGTATTCGACATTCTCGAAGACGACGATGAGATGTATTACGGCAACTATGGTGACAGTTCCAACATCTACAAAGTGGTAAATACCAAAGGTAAGGTTTATCTCAACGTTGAGTACGACAAATCCAATGTGTTGTGGGGTAACTACAACACTGGCATTACTGGCACCGACAACAACGATTACAACCGTAGCTTATACGGCTTTAAAGGTGACTACCGTACTCGTTCAACCACCAAGTTTGGTGAAGATCGTCTAAACATTGTTGGCTTTGCGGCTGAATCTGATTCACTCTTCGCTCACGATGAATTCCTAGGTACTGGTGGTTCGTTGTACTTCTTGCGTCATGGTGAAGTGGTACCGGGCAGTGACAAAGTGATGGTGAAAGTTGTCGACCCAGACAGCAGCATCACTGTGCAAGAAATGCCGCTGCAATCGGGGCGTGACTATGAAATCGACCCATACCAAGGCCGCATTATTCTGACCAGACCGCTGAACAACATCATTTCGGATAACTTTGGTGATGTGATAAACGACCAACCGAGTTCAGGATACAAAAACTATCTTGCGGTGGACTATGAATACGTCCCTCAAGGCAGTGACGCGCTTGACGCAATGACCGCTGGTGGTCGTGTGAAAGGTTGGGTGAACGACTACATCGGTGTGGGTGCAAACTACCAAACCGAAGAAAAAGACAACCAAGATTACGAAGCGTACGGCACGGACTTAACCTTGCGTGCATCTGAAGGGACGTACTTAAAAGCCGAATTCGGACACAGTAAAGGTCGTCAAACCGATTCCAACTACGTTTCTTTCGATGGCGGTTTAACCTTTACCCCAATTGGCAGCAACGCGGAAGATCGTGAAGGTGATATCTACCAAGTGAAAGGGGTGATGAACCTTTACGACTTAGCTCCTAACGTATTCTCTGCGGTGGGTAACGACGTTAAAGCTTGGTACAAATCCAAAGACGCAGGTTACAGTTTTGCTAGCCAAGATGATGACTTAGAGCAAGAGTCTTACGGTACCGAAATTCGTTTCCAAGCCACTGACCGAGTTGCTGTTAAGACGCGCTTTACCTCGGTTGAAGAGCGTGAATCCGATGGTGATTTGCGAACGGATACCCAGCAAGCGGAATTGGAAACCCAAGTTAAAGTCACCAAACACATCAAGATCTCGGCAGCGGGTAAACAAGTTGAAGAGCTAAACAACCAAGATGAAAAAGGCAAAGGCACGTTAGCGGGTCTGCGTGCTGACTACATCTGGGACAGCGACATCAACGTGTACATCAAAGGTCAGAAAACCGTAGGCCAAACAGACGAATACGACGAGAACGACAGCGTCACGCTCGGTGGTGAAACGCGAATTCTAGAAGACTTTGTGGTTGGCGCGGAATACACCACGGGTGATCGCGGCGATGCCGCAGAAGCGAGCGTGACGTATGACGTAACGGAAGATTACAGCACCTACTTAACCTACGTAGACGACACTTACGAAGGCAAAAACAACGTGATTGTCGGTCAACGTGCAGACCTGACTTCAACCGTCGATTTCTACCAAGAAAACCAATTTGTAGATGAGAACAACGGCAAAGGTCGTATTGACTCGTTTGGTTTTGGTTACGACATGAACGACGACATCGACATGGGGATTGGCTATCAAAAAGGCGAAATTGAAGACGACCAGAAGATCACCACAGAACGCCAAGCCGTGAGTGTGAGCACATCCATCGATGTCGATGACGTATTGTTCAAGAACAAAGTCGAGTACCGTGTCGACAAGACCGATGATTCCGCAGACCCAGATAAAAAACGTGTCGACCAATGGGTGACGACTAACCGTTACACACATCATCTAACGGAAGAGTACACCTTGTTTGGTAAGTTCAACTACTCACGCTCAGAGAGCAAATCGAGCGATAAAGTGTTGGCTCGTTTTATTGAGTCGACCGCAGGTTTAGCATATCGCCCAATCTACAACGACCGTTTGAACGTACTTTCTCGTTATACGTATTTGGTGGACTTCGACCAACTTAACCGCGATGTGGATTACAAAGATGAAGAAAGCCACATCATCGAAATCGAAGGTATCTACTCGTTGGATGCAAACTGGGATTTAGGCGCGAAATACGCTTATAAGGACAAGCATGAAATCTTCACTCGTCAGTCAGGCGAAGACATTCCAGTCGACAGTAAAATTTCTCTCTACGGTTTGAGTGCCTCTTACCGTGTTATGAAAGATTGGGACGTGACTGGTGAGTACCACTGGAAGACGGACAGCACCTACGACGAGTTAGAGCAGGGAGCATTGGTTTCGGTTAACAAACATTTGAGCGACAACTTCAAAGTCGGCGTGGGTTACAACTTCTCAGGCTTTGATGGCAATCTAGCGAATGATGACGATTACGATGCATCAGGCGTGTTCATTAACCTAGTTGGTAAGTTATAAGAGGGCGATATGAAAACGACGATTCGTTTGTTAAGCGGCATGATCGCAGGGGCAATATTGGCAGGTTGTTCGGCGGATGCGTATGTAAGCCAAGAGAACCGAGAAAAGTTTGCCGATGTCAATGTCTCCAAGTTTCTGATCAGTGAATGTTTGGCACCGCAACGCGAAATCCATATTGCGGTAGCCGAGCATTTCGACTTCGATAAATCCATCATTCGTGAAGCCGATGCGGCAAGCCTAGGTGCGTTCATCCGTGATATTCAAGGCTTGAGCGGACGCATCACGATTGTTGGTCACACCGATTTTAAAGGCTCTGACGAATATAACGAGAAGCTGTCTATGCGACGCGCTGAATCGGTAGAAGCGTACCTTCAGCAGCAACTCGACCCAGAGCAATACGATTGGGAAGTGAAGCACTTTGGTGAGTCGCAGCCGCTAGCGTTGGGTAAATCGGATCAAGCTCGTGCTGAAAACCGTCGTGCTTACGTGATGTTTGAAGAGGCGAAGAAGTACGAAGAGATGCCTTTCTGTGAGCCGCCAAAACCAGAACGTAAGATCTACATGGCGATGACACCACACTTCGATTTCGATAAGTCGGAATTAAAACCGGAAGACCTTTCACAATTAGATGATTTCATCGCAAAACTGCAAGGTTTAGAAGGTAGCATTATGGTGGCTGGTCATACCGACCAAGTGGGTTCGCTCTCTTATAATGAACAATTGGCGGAGCGAAGAGCGCAAACCGTGGTGGCGTATCTCAAGACGAAACTCGATCCATCGCAGTTTGTGTGGGAAGTAAAAGCCTTTGGTGAGCTTCAACCTGTGATCAACGAAGAATCTCCAGAAGCCAATGCTTTAAACCGCCGTGCGTTTATCGTATTTAAAGAGAGTGAACTGGGGCTACCGACTGAATAATTTGGTAAGGTTGTCCTCTCGCAAGCTAGCTATCTGTTTTCTGAGCGATATTTAGCATGAAAGGTCAACCTATCTAAACCAAACAGGGAGTCGGGTAATGGAGAAAGTGCAGTTAGTTGTCGATTTTCTTCTCACTCATAAATTGATTTTTACCGCACTGATCTTTGCGATTATGTGGTTAATTCGTCGTGCAATTTTATCGATGATTCGTGGTGATCACGCTTTTCTCTCAGAAGATCAGCGTAGTTGGATGTCCAGAACTAAAAATGGCACCTTTGCTGTTACATTACTGATTTTATTTATTTTATGGCAATCAGAAATTAACGAGTTTGCTCTGAGTGTAACGGCGATTGCCGTTGCCATTGTAGTGGCATCCAAAGAAATCATTTTGTGTTTTACGGGTTCGATTCAAAGAGCAAGTTCACGTTCTTTTCGCGTTGGGGACTGGATTGAGGTCGGGAAGTTATGCGGTGAAGTGATTGAGCACAATATGATGGCGACGGTGATTCAAGAGATCGACCTGCATCATGGGCAATATCATTACACCGGCAAAACAGCGACATTGCCTAATAGTATGTTCTTTACCTATCCAGTAAAGAACCTCAACTTCATGAAGCGGTACGTTTACCACAACTTTTCTGTAGTGGTGAAAGACTTCGTCAATTTGTATCCACTGCTACCGATTTTAACTGATAAAATTGAAGAACATTGCAGTTACTTTGCTGATGTTGCACATCGTTACAATGCGATGATTGAAAAACATGCCGGTGTTGACCTTCCTGGTTCTGAGCCACATATGCATATTTCTAGTAACATTAATGGTGAACAAATTCTGCACGTGATGATTTTCTGCCCAACCGATAAAGCGAACCACTTAGAGCACTTAATTCGTAAGGACTTTATGGAACTTTATGAGCAGCGTTTTCCTGTAGTGCGAGAAGAATAGAGCATCGTACTTCGCCTTTAATTTCAAACCCCGCTATCAAAATCGCGGGGTTTGTGTTTCTTAGCGTATTTTTAGGCAGTCACAATATTCCCAACTTAGCTGAATTTACTCTTCAGCATTAAAAATAGGAAGTAAGTGCTGCCTATAATAGCGACCAACGTGCCAGCTGCGACCTGACTTGGATAAATAGCGATTTGTCCTAGCCAATCTGCCCACAACATTAGGGTTGCGCCAATTAAGGCACCGACACACAGTTGCTCTTTCACTTTTCTTGCTCCTAACATCATCGCCATATGGGGAGCGACCAAGCCAACAAAAGATATTGGACCAACTGTAGCCGTAGAAAAGGCGCATAACAAAGCAACGATGGTGAGCATAAGCGTATTGGCTACGGTAGGGTTAAGCCCTCGTGCATTTGAGAATTGTCGCCCGATGGAAATTAGTGTTAGCCAACGAGAAATCGAGAATACAGCGGCAAGCAGAACTATTATGGCCAAACATAGCATCAGTGCGGTGTCGGCTGTGACTCGATAAATAGAACCAGTTAGCCACAATAAAATTTTGTAACTGTCACCAGAACCTTGAGCTAGCGAAAATTGAACGAGAGCTTCTAATAGTGCCGTTAGTGCGATGCCGGACAACACGAAGTTAGATGGATTAAAATGGCTTCGTTTACCGATAATCAGCAATAACATCAATACGGACATACTTCCGAAAAAAGCGATACCCCAGCTAAATGCGGAGAGAAGCGACCCAGCGATGACTCCTGTCGTAATAATGGCAAACGTGGCTCCGGAAGACACACCGAGAATATCGGGACTTGCCAGAGGGTTATAAACAATGCGTTGCAAAATGATTCCAGCAACGGATAGCGCAATACCGACAGAAAGTGCGGTTAACATTCGCGGCCAACGCAATTGCCATTGGAACTCACCTGGCACAGACCATTGAATTCCGTTTATACCATGGGTAACGAATGAGTAAGCTAGAGTCCCAACCAGACTGAATAGCGCAATGCTGCATACCGCGCGTTTAGAAAGCGCCGTTTTTCCTTGGCTCATTGAAAGGTTAAGTTGATCGGTTGCCGTCAGCTTTTTACGAGTAAACCAAATTAAAGCGGGAGCGCCAATAGCTGCAGCCGCTACGCCGCTAGGAATGGTTTCCTCTAACCATAAGCTCAGCGAGATAGCGGCAGAGTCTGTGATGATTAGTAGCATTGCGCCCAAAAGCATGCTGCTGATCAATTCGTCGCGCGGTGTTCTTGCCCCCATCGCTCTGGCAATATTGGGTGTCAGTAATCCGATGAAGCTGATAATACCAACTGCGGTGATGGAGGCTGATACCAGCCAGATACCCATCACCATTAATGCACCAAACGCGGGTAATACCGCTAAGCCTCGGGCTGCTGCGCCTTCTTGTCCCAGTTTCATTAAGGTCAGAATACGTGGTGCGACGATCAAAATTACGATTGCGATAGCGCAGCGAGGCAATAACCACTCAAACCAATCCCAGCTGTATTGAGAGAGGTCTCCTGCTCCCCACATAAAAATATTCTGTGCGAACTGGGCGTTTAAAATAATAATGGCTGTGGCGATAGAACCGAGCAAGATATTGATCACCATCCCCGAAACGACCAACGGCAAACCTGTCATATTACGCACACCGGCAATTGATACGATCAGGCCAAACGCCACTAAAGCCCCAAACATTGCGGCTAATGCAGAGTAATCGGCGACCCAATCGACGAACCAAATGTTTACCACGACTAATGCAAGCCAAGCACCAGAAGAGGTGCCAAGAGTCAACGGCGAGGTGAGGTTATTCTGCGTTAATTGCTGCATTAAGCTGCCGGTGAGACCAAGCATGGCACCAACAAGCAGGGTCATACTTAACCTAGGAAGTTGCGCTTGCGTAAAGAATACATCACGAAACTCGGTTGCTACCTCTGGTTTTGTTAATAATTGCCATTGTTCGAAAAGTGATAAATTAGTATCAATTTGTAGGCTAAAGACGCTAAGTAATGTAATCAGCGCCAGATAACCAATATAATGTTTCGTTCTCATTGTTCTGGTGCCAACTCTATTAGACTGTCGGTAATCGCTTCAGCGGTGTATTGCAAAGACATGGCACCGCCATACGCCCACACTGCTCTGACTGAATTTACCCGCTGCTTTTTCACAAACGGCATCGCTTGCCAAAGTGGCGACTCTTTCAGTTTTCGTTCTCCTGGGAAAGGTTGTACGTAGAGAACGTAGCTGTTTTGAAGGCTCTGAAGCCGATTGATTCGATCTTGCTTTACTCCCCACGCACGTGGGTCCTCTTTAATTGGAGCCTGTAATCCCAGTTTTCTAACCACGTAGTCAGTGGTGGAGTTTTCGGTTGCAAGTAATACAGTATTCGGAGTTGAAAATCGCATCACAAGAACGCTGAGTGGAGCAGAGTAATAGTGGCGAATTCGCTGGCGCATCTGCGCAAATGAAGCATCTAATTCTGCCAATTTCTGTTCAGCAAGTGCCTCTTTATTGAATAGCTTGCCGAGCGTACGAAAGTGACGAATGGCCGTTTCAGCTGCGGCCTCATTTTCAGAAAAATTAGGTAAATAGATTACCGGAGCAATTTGTTTGAGTAACGGAATCAAGTCTTGCTGTGGAGACGCAGCAAGGATGACATCTGGTTTCAAACTGGCTATTTTTTCTAAGTTGGGTTCTGCTCGGGTCCCAATATCTTCAATTGACTCTGGTGCGGTTGGATTGACGACCCATTGGCGGTAGCCTGGTAAATTTGGGGCTGCGATTGGTTCTACGTTTAGCGCCAAAACTTGTTCTAAGATGTCCCAGTTTAAGGCAACAACGCGTTGAGGCGCTTGCTCAAAACTATGCTCACCATATTCATCGGTAACGGTGATGACTGCATGTGCATTGGTCATAAAAAATGCGAGGAGAAAAGCAGATTGTGTAACCACAGTAAGTAAACGAGCTATTATGCGCATACAACAGCCACCTTTTGGCTCGCTAATGTGTTAGCCGGGCTTGGGTGTTCAATCAGCTTAATTGGTGACTCATATAGTTTAGAAAGGCGTGCCTCGTCTAACAACATGTCGGCGTTGCCTTCAAAGGCAATCTTACCTTTTTTGAGCGCAACAATGTGGGTGGCGTAGCGCAGTGCTAAGTTCAGATCGTGCAGGATCACGATAATGCCTACATTCTCGGTTCGATTCAGTTCTGCCAGCAGCGCCATTAGTTGAAACTGATGGTGAACATCGAGCGCCGAGGTTGGCTCATCGAGAATTAAAATTGGCGATTGTTGAGCCAGTAGCATAGACACCCAAGCGCGTTGGCGCTCGCCGCCCGATAAGTCATCCGCCAAAGCTTGAGCAAAAGGTGTAACTCCTGTTCGTTCCATAGCCTGCGTGATGATCTGTTTGTCTTCGGTTTTCCAACGACCAAGTGCCCCACGCCACGGAAAGCGACCTAAGCGCACTAGCTCTTCTACCGTTAAACCAGCCGAAGAGGGCAGCTTTTGTGGCAAATAGGCGATCTGTTTTGCCAACTCTTTGGTTTTAAGTGATGAAAGGGAAGTATCGTTTAGTGTTACCGTGCCTTTATCTGGCGACATTTGACCAGAAAGCAGGTTCACCAGTGTCGACTTACCTGAACCGTTATGGCCTAAAACGACCGTTAGCTCATTTGTTGGGATGTTAAGTTGTTCGATGCCGAGGATCTGACGTCCACCTCGCACGATCTCAATATTAGACAGTTGAAACATGGATGGCTCTTAGGAGAAAACTCCCCTCAATAGAGGGGAGTAGAAGTACAATTACCAGCGGTAGTTTGCGTTTAGCATAACAGAGCGAGACTGGCCGTAGTAACACCAGTAATCGCAACCTGAAACAAACTCTTTATCTAGGATGTTGTTCACGTTTAGCTGTGCTTGCCACTGTGAAGTGATGTCGTAAGTGACTGACGCATCCCAAAGAGTGACAGAAGGAACCGTTAGGTTCGAGCTCTTAGGGTTATCTTTTGACTCACCTACGTAGCGCACACCAGTACCGATATTGAGGCCTGGAATCAGGCTGTAGGCGCTGTAGTCTACCCATGCAGACGCTTGATGCTCAGGAATAAGTGCGGCTTGTTTTTTACCTTGGCCAAAGCTCTCATCTGTTTTCGCTTTAGTGTAGGTGTAGCTTGCCATCAGTTTTAGATCGTCGGTTAGCTGCGCCGTGCTTTCTAGCTCAACACCTTGAGATGTCACTTCACCTGTTTGTGTCGCAATCCATGTTGATGGGTTAGTGACCAACGCGTTCTTTTGCGTGATGTCGAACCATGCAAGGTTGATAAAGCCATCCATAAAGCTTGGCTCATACTTTACACCCACTTCTACTTGCTCGCCTTCCAGCGGTTTGTAAAGTTCATTGGTTGCCGCATCAATAGTGCTGATCACTTCAAACGACTGAGAGTAGTTTACGTAAGGTGACAGGCCATTGTTTGCAAGGTACATCACACCCGCACTTAGAGAGAGCTGACCATCATCACGAGATTCACTTTGATCAACGGTAGCGCCTTTGCCAGAGTTTTCTGTTTTCACCCAGTCGTAACGAGCACCTATGTTACCAATCCACTGTTCATGCAGTTTCAATTGGTATTGTGAATAGAGACTTGCTTGAGATTTCTCAATCTCACGTTTCACGTTGTTGGCAGGATCAAGAGGGGTGAAGTTGCCGTAAACTGGGTTCCACGGGTTGATAGTGCCAAATGCATAGTTGTCTTGCTCGTCGCCATCGGTTTTGTGGAATTGCAGATCCATACCGATAAGCACTGTGTGCTCTGCGTTGTCTGTCATCCAGTTGCCGACAGCATTGTTATCGAACGTGATGCTCTGGTTTTTTCCGTCACGGAATACGATGCCTTGCGTTAATTCTTCTTTCGCTGGATCGTTGTTTGAGAACGCGTAAGAGCTGCGCAAGTACAACTCATTCGAACCGTAGTTGAGGTTTTGCGAGAGTGACCACGTGTCATTGATGTCGTGCTCTAGTAAGTAACCCAGAGAAAACTGCGTGCGTTCGTATTTATCGTAGTTTGGCTGACCAAGGTTAGTCGAAGGATCGATTTTGCCAAAGTTAGAACCAATCAGAGTACCTGCTGCTGGGAAGAATGGGTTAGTTGGTACACCGTCATCACGAAGGTAAGTTGCCAAAACGGTCAGCATTGTACGGTCAGAAATGTCGAACTCGACACTTGGCGCTAGGTAGAAACGCTCGTTGTTTGTGCCGTCCAGTTCACCATCTTGGCTTATCATCAAGCCAACCAAACGATAGCGCACAGTGCCTGCGTCGTTTGCTTCGTCAGCAATGTCAAAACCTACGGATTGGTGTTGGTTGTTGCCAACTTCGACTTTTACTTCGCCTTGAGGCGTAAACGTTGGTTTTTTCTGAACAGCATTCACGATACCGCCTGGTGCCGATTCACCAAACAGAATAGCCGATGGACCTTTAACGACTTCTACACTTTCTAGGCCGTAAGGTTCGACCAACCATGTGTAGTAACCATCGCGGAATAGGCGGTTGCCGTTTAGGTAAGTCGCTGCATCAAATCCACGAACTTTGAACCAATCAGTGTCGTTGTCTGCGCCATAAGGCTGAGCGGTTACCCCAGACGTGTAGCGTAATGCTTCATCTAGCTTTTTCGGTGCACGAATACGAAGTTCATCTTCAGAAATGATAGATACGCTGCGCGGCGTTTCTGCTGCCGGGGTTTCTACTTTAAGTGCTTGCGCGGTGACCGTTATGGTCTCCATGGCAATCACGTCATCTTGTACGACGTCTTCTTGAGCTTGTGCTGTGAATGCAACCACTGCTGTAGGTGCTAAAGCACAAACCAACGCGTTGCGGATAGCGATGGTCAGTGAGTTATTCTTTTGCATAAATCTATTCCCGATAATTATGATTAACGCTAAGCTTAATTGTAATTATTATCATTTGAGCTTTTGTTTCGGTATTTTACTGACTTTTGTATCAAAAGATAGTAAAACGTTCGCAAATTCATTCGCGGTACCTAAAGTCATTGTTATGTTCAATTGGTTTGAAAAGCTGACCCAACCCTTTCCCCAGATGGAAACCGAAAAGCCACCGAAGACGCTATTTGGCTTTTGTCGTTTTTACACTCGTGGCTTTGAAGCCCCTTTACTCGTTATGGCTGTGTTCAGTGCGCTTATTGCCATTACTGAGGTGACGCTGTTGCGTTATATGGGCGAGCTCGTCGATATTCTCTCTAATCAAGATCGCGCAACATTCTGGCAAGACCAGGGTGATCGCATGCTAATGATGCTGTTCTTAGTGGCGGTTGTGATGCCAGCTCTCGGTTTTGTCCACTCAATGGTGATGCACCAAACGTTATTGGGTAACTACCCGATGTCTATCCGTTGGTTGATTCACCGTTACTTGCTAAAACAAGCGGTTGGATTTTTCCAGCGTGACTTTGCAGGCCGAGTTGCGACCAAAGTGATGCAAAGTGCGTTAGCGGTACGAGAAACGGTCATGAAGCTGGTGGATGTACTGGTTTATATCAGCGTTTATTTTCTTTCGATGCTCTGGATGATGGGCGAAGCTGATGGTTTGCTAATGTTGCCTATTGTGATTTGGATAGGAATGTACGCGGTTATCCAGTTCTACTTTATCCCTAAAATGAAACAAGTAGCGACGGAGCAAGCGGATGCTCGTTCTGTAATGACTGGGCGCATTGTCGATTCTTACACCAACATATCTACCGTAAAGCTATTCGCGCACTCGCAACGAGAGTTGGAATACGCAGAAAGCAGCATGAAGCAATTTTTGGTGACGGTTTACCGCCAAATGCGCATGGTGACTTGTTTACTGTTTAGTGTGGATGCCATCAACTATTTGCTGCTGATGTCTATTAGTGCCATTTCGGTTTATCTATGGCTAGATCACGCTGTAACAATTGGTGCTATTGCGATTGCCATCAGTATTGCATTGCGCGTACAAGGTATGTCGAAGTGGATCATGTGGGAAGTTAGCGCGCTGTTTGAAAACATTGGCACGGTAGTGGACGGCATCAATACGATTTCAAACGATGTTGAAGTGAAAGATGTACCAAATGCTAAGCCTTTGCAAATCTCCCAAGGTGAGATCTGCTTTGATCACGTAGGTTTTAACTACAGTGATGAAAAGGCAGTATTTGAGAACTTGAATCTGACCATTAAACCGGGCGAAAAAGTCGGCATTGTCGGTCGCTCTGGGGCAGGTAAATCCACGTTGGTTAACTTGTTGCTGCGTTTTTACGATGTGAATACGGGTAAGATTTGTATTGATGGACAGGACATTTCTCAAGTCGAACAAGAGTCGCTTCGCCAACACATCGGTATGATCACGCAAGACACCTCTTTGCTGCATCGTTCAATTAAAGAGAACATTCTTTACGGTGATCCAGATGCTTCAATGGATGCCGTTATCGCAGCTGCTGAGAAAGCACATGCTCATGATTTCATTCAATCTCTACGAGACGAGCAAGGTAACGTTGGCTATGACGTTGAAGTGGGTGAACGCGGTGTGAAGCTGTCTGGTGGTCAGCGTCAACGTGTGGCGATTGCTCGCGTGCTGCTGAAAAACGCGCCAATTTTGATCATGGATGAAGCAACGTCTGCACTTGATTCAGAAGTAGAATCGGCAATTCAAGAAAACCTTGAAGTTCTGATGGAAGGAAAAACAGTGATTGCGATTGCTCACCGTTTATCAACGATTGCCGCGATGGATCGTTTGATTGTAATGGATGACGGCAAAATCATTGAGCAAGGCTCGCATTACGAGCTGCTGCAATTGGGTGGTGTTTACGCTCAGTTGTGGAAGCATCAAACCGGCGGATTTTTGTCTGAGCAAGGTGATGCTCAACTGCAAGTCATCTAATATGACGCTACACGAAAGAGGAGCAAATGCTCCTCTTTTTTGTGTCTGTCGTTTATACCGAGTAAGTAGGCGTTAATGGGCAACGTTAACTTGTGATTATTCATTGAGTTAGGCCAACTTAATGATGATTATGTTTATAACTCACTGTCGTTATTGAATTTTTTACGCTTTTTTTACGCGAACTCCGAATGGGCTTTTGCTAAAGTTTTCTACATCGAATTTTGGTTGATGTATTTTATGTTTGTTCAATGGCGAGATAACACCTTTCTCTTTTCTACTACCGTGATTGTTGGCGCGGTTGTGGTCTCATGGCTGTTAGACCAACTGTTTGGCTCTACAGCCGCAGTCCTGCTGATTTTACAGTTAGCAGTCGTGGTAGTGGCGTTTCAATGCAACTCGCGATTCGCTTATGCGGCGGCGGTGATCGAAGCGTTGAGCTTCAACTTCTTTTTCACGACGCCTCGTTACTCTTTGCAGATGTTTCGTCCGGAAGACATTTTTAATTTAGTCGTGTTTATGGTGGTGGCATTTATCACCAGCACCTTTGCGGATCTTTATCGTCGCCAGCAGGGAGAATTAAAACAAACCAAGCTGCAAAACAGCATCCTGCTATCGGTGTCCCATGACCTACGCACGCCGTTGGCAACCATTATTGGAACACTGACCACACTCAACGAGTACATGCCCAAGCTCAATGACTTAGAGCGCAAAGAATTGCTCGACAGTGCGACTTCAGAAAGCCACCGCTTGCATCAATATATAGAGAACCTCTTACAGGCGACTAAGCTCCAACACGGCACATTAAAAATTACCAAAAAAGATGAGCCTATTGCGAATATTGTGCGGGATGCGGTTTCTCGTTTGCCGAATTACACCGAGAAAGTATCCATGAATATGGATGATGCCGTTGGCTATTTGTCAGTAAGTCGTTCGCTCATCGAACAAGCGATTTTTAATGTGCTGGATAATGCCATGCGATTTTCACCAGAGAATGAATCTGTCGAGGTTTCACTTTCTAAGCAGGGTTCGTCGTGCGTGATTGATGTTCGGGACATGGGGATTGGCATCAAAGCTGAAGATGCGGAAAAAATATTCAACCTTTTCTATTCCGGTGTGAACAACAAATCGGCCGATTCAGGCACCGGAATGGGACTCGCGGTTGCCAAAGGCATCATCATCGCACACCAAGGAGAGATTCAATCTATGCCAGTATCAGAAGGGACGCTGATCCGCATTCTACTTCCACTCAATCAAGGAGCAGAGCAGGCGTGAGTTACAAAGTTTTAGTCGTGGACGATGAGCCTCGCATTCATACCTTTATTCGAATTTCGCTGTCTGCTGAAGGGTTTGATTACATTGGCGCGAGTACCATTGCAGAAGCCAAAGCGTGTTTCGAAGCACATTCGCCGCACGTCATTCTGCTAGATTTAGGCTTGCCCGACGGCGATGGGAAGGAGTTTCTCACTACGCTTCGTCAGACGTATAAAACGCCAGTGCTAGTGCTGACGGCTCGCGATCAAGAAGAGGAAAAAATCCGCCTTTTAGAAGCGGGCGCAAATGATTACTTGAGCAAGCCTTTTGGCGTAAAAGAGCTCATCGCGCGCATCAAAGTGTTGGTTCGAGATTTGGTGGATGAGCAATCCATCGCTGATGAGCTGGTGGCTGGCCGAGTCAAAATCATCAAAAGTACTCACCAATTTTGGTTAGATCAGAGGGAAATTCCACTCACCAAGAAAGAGTTTTCATTCATTGAACAGTTGATTCTCAAACCGGGAAAACTCATTGAGCAAACTCATTTGCTAACGGTGATTTGGGGAAAAAGTCATGTCGAAGATACTCACTACTTACGCGTGTTAGTGAGTCAACTACGCAAAAAACTGAACGATAGTGCTGACGAACAGCGGCTCTTAAAAACCGAGCCGGGGCTGGGTTATCGTTTAGTGCTAGAGGCGTCCAAGCACCACTAAATTCCAAATTTAATCAACGTTAATGCCAAGGTTTAGTGCTGGTTATCGGCACTCGAACAGGATTCGTGTTGCCTATTTTCCGTGACGGAAAATCAGTCTAGCCCTTAACGCATTAGCATTTTCTATACATAAAACACAGTTAGGTATTGATATGGCTCACTTTACAGTAATTGGTCTAGGGCGATTTGGCGTTGCCGCCAGCTTAGAACTTATTCATCTTGGACACACCGTAACGGGGGTGGATAGCGACCCGAAAATCGTCGAAAAATACGTCGAGGAGTTAACGCAAGCGGTCATATGTGACGCAACAGACGAAGGTGCACTCAGAGAATTAGCGTTAGCGAACAGTGATGTGGTGTTGGTGGCGATTGGCGAAGACATGCAAGCCAGTTTGTTGTGTACGCTGGCGCTGAAAAATCTGGGTGTGAAATCCATTTGGGTCAAAGCGAGCACCAAAGCACACCACACCATCGTGTCTAAGCTTGGTGTACAACGCATTATTCATCCGGAAGAGGAGATGGGCGTAAGAGTCGCGCAGGCACTCAACTATCCGATGGTGAACAACTATTTGGAAATGGGGCATGGCTTGTATGTGGTGGAAATCCACGTTAAATCCAATCTGCACGATACGCCGCTTTCTAAGTTGATCAGCCGAGGCAGTTACAACATTCAGCCTATCTTGGTGAAGCGCGAAGAAGCCGTCTACACCAATATCAATGATGAGTTTGTGCTTAATGAGTTCGACACGCTGCTGCTTTGCGGTAGTCGCGCTGAGCTGAAATACGTCGCTCCAAGGTTGGTGTAACATGGTTTTGTGGCATCCCTCTATTATCCCAATCGAGCGAAAACCCAAAGCGGGCAAAAAATTGTTGGGTGCACCGCCATTAATACTTAGCCTCAGCTTTGCGTGCTTGATCATTCTCGGCACAGTTTTACTCAAACTGCCGATTGCCACCACAGAGCCCATCACTTGGATTCAAAGCCTGTTTACAGCAACATCGGCCATTACGGTGACGGGATTAGTTGTGGTAGACACGGGCACGGCGTTTACGCCTTTTGGGCAAGTGGTTATTGCTTTTCTGATTCAATGTGGTGGCCTAGGTTTGATGACGTTTGCTATCGTGACCTTGCTGGCTCTGGGCGGAAAAATTGGCTTTTTGGAGCGAGCAGTCGCGAGAGAGGCGTTCAACCAGACTGATTCATCGACACTCATTGCCACCGCTAAATCTGTATTGATGTTCGCTCTGCTCGTTGAACTTATTGGTTTCACTATTTTGAGCGTTTATTGGAGTGAAGAGCTGGGCTGGAAAACCAGTCTGTTCCATGGTTTCTTCTACACCATCAGTGCGTTTAACAATGCAGGTTTTGCGTTGAGTGCCGATAGCTTAATGCCTTACGTGGACGACCCGGTCGTTAACTTCACCATTACCAGTTTGTTTATTATTGGTGGTTTAGGCTTCTCGGTTTGGATTGACTTAAAACGCAACCGCCGTTGGCACCGACTCACCGTTTACAGTCGAATGATGATCTTAGGCACGGTGATCATTAACGTGGTGGCACTTATCGCCATTTACCTGATTGAATATGAGAACCCCAACACGCTTGGCCCTTTGAGCGAAGCAGGGAAATGGTGGGCATCGTGGTTTCAAGCGGTGACGCCAAGAACGGCAGGGTTCAACACTTTAGCTATCGATCAGTTGGAAGATGCCACAACGGCGATCATTCTGGTGTTGATGTTTATCGGCGGTGGATCATTGAGTACGGCAAGTGGCATTAAAGTTGTGACATTTATGGTATTGGTCTTGGCAACTTACAGCTATTTGCGTCGCGATGAAGCAACCTATGCCTTTCAACGCGAGATTCCCAAAGAGACCATCAGCAAGGCATTGGCGCTGACTCTGATCTCGGTGGGGGTGACTTGGTTTGCCATATTCACGCTGTTACTGACAGAGAAAGCGTCTATGTTAGATATTATGTTCGAAGCGGTCTCGGCACTGGGTACGGTTGGGTTATCGCGAGGCTTAACGGGCAGTTTGTCCGAACCAGGTGAGTTAGTGATCATCTTCATGATGTTTATGGGACGATTAGGGCCTCTTACATTAGCGTACTTCTTAGCCAGTCCAAGAAAGAAAAAAGCGCGTTACGCGAGTACTAAACTGGCAATAGGGTAGATGGGCTAACTCGTACAAAGTGAGCAAAAGGCTAGACAAAAGAGGAGTAACTGCTCCTCTTTTTGTGCTCGTTGTAGCCACGAAACTGTATACGGCAGTCTCTCTCACAACAATTTATGATTCATCTCTATTTTTTATCATTTATAAATTGTCGTTTTTGAGGTGTTGTCCAGAATGGCATTATCCACGTGCAACATAAGATTGCCGGGAATAAAAATAATTACAATACTGCCTTACTGGAAGATACATGAAAATCAAACCCCTCCCACCTTTAAATAGCCTCGTTGCGTTTGAAGCGTCGGCGCGGCACTTGAGTTTTACGTTAGCCGCTGACGAGCTAAACGTGACCCAAGGTGCTATCAGTCGCCAAATTAGACAATTAGAAGAATACTTAGGCAAGGCTATGTTCACGCGAGCCAATCGAAGCATTAATTTAACGCCTACAGGTCTTCAATATTATCAAGCTGTCAGCCAATCTTTGCTCGATATTGCTCAAATCACGGGTGAAGTGAAGAAATGGCAGGGCGAACAAAAGATCACGGTTGCGACGACAAATGCAATGGCAGCCTTGTGGTTGTTGCCTAAGGTTGCTCAATTTCAAAATGAACATGATGACATCGATATAAGGATATTGGCCTCAGATAATGTGTTGGACTTACGCCGATTAGATTGCGATCTCGCCTTGTTTTATTGTCGCACTCCACCTGCGGAAATGGATGTGACAACGCTATTTTCAGAAGAAGTATTCCCTGTGTGTAGCCCGCTTTATTTAGAGAAAATCGGCCAGCCTAGTGAGCCAGAAGAAATCTTCAATAAAACGTTACTCTATCTGGAAGAGTCTCAAAGAGATTGGGTGAATTGGGAGCAGTGGTTTGCAAGTGTGGGGTTGCCAAATATTTCGCCTCGTAATCGCATGAACATCAATAACTATCCAATGCTGTTACAAGCGGCAATTAATGGTCAGGGAATCGCGTTAGCCTGGGGGTCATTAGTGGACGACTATTTACAAAGCGGCGCTTTGGTTAGGCCAGTCGAACACGTGCTTTCAACACCTTCCAATTTTTCTATGCTTGAACCTAAAAATAGAGGTTTAATCCCAGCCAGCGTCAAACGTTTTAGAGAATGGCTTTTGCATCAGTTGCCAGATGAGGTGGGTGATCGAGGTTTAGCCTAAATCAATAAGCAGAGAAAATAACAGAGTTTGGTAATGTTAAAAAAGCGGGAATATCAGTTCCCGCTTTTTTAATTGATTGATGAAACGACGCACTAACTTAGTACTGGTCCCTGATTAAGTGTGGAATCATCTTTCAGCGAGGATCTTGAAGCGATAGGCTCGGAAGCCACAGTTTTGCTTTCAACAAGCGGTTCAACAGGACCATCAAGTTTCTCTTGCTCTGGGTGAACATGCTCAGGAAGCATTGCCCATGGCTTAGGTTCGCGTCGAATACTATGGAACAGCGTTAAGCTCATCACCGCGATAAAAATCGCGATAGGGAAACCGGCAATAATGGAGGCTGTTTGCATTGCTTTTAACCCTCCTGCATATAGAAGCACTCCCGCAATGGCAGCGATCATGATTCCCCACAATACGCGTATAGACGTAGGAGGCTCACTGTGCCCAGCGGCATCGAGGGTACATAGAACCAAGGTACCCGAGTCTGCGGAGGTAATGAAATAAGTACCGAGCAATAGACACGCAAGCACGCTAAGGAGTTTACCAAACATACCTGTATCTAGATTGTCGAATAGCGTAAACAAAGCGCGTGTCGTATCGGCTTTAGTCGCTTCAAGAATCGGGCCGCCAGAGAAATCCGCAGGTGGTGTTTGTTTGGCTTCTTGTGCCGCAGTGACTTGCTCTTGATGAGCAACACGAGCGTCTTGCTCTACCTTCAACGCTGCACCACCAAATACTGAAATCCATAAAAACGTGATCAGCGTGGGTACGATGAGAGCACCGCCGATAAGTTCACGTATTGTGCGTCCTTTAGAGATACGAGCCACAAACATGCCAACGAAAGGTGCCCAAGTCATCCACCAAGGCCAGTAATAAGCCGTCCACCAGTTTTGCCAGCCAGAGTCATTCTGTGCATCGCTCCATAAGCTCATACCGACAATGTTTTGTGCATAAAGCCCCGTACTTTCGAGTAGCGTATTTAAGATATAGCGAGTTGGGCCAATGTAAAGTACGACTAGCACGAGTGCGAGTGAGAGCAGCATGTTCCATTCTGATAAACGGCGAATACCTTTTCCTACACCAGATAGCACCGACGCAACCGCACAAGTACAAAGGGAAACGATAATAAAGAGTTGAATCCCCAAACTAATATCTAGACCAAAGGCTTGATTCAAACCAGAGTTTATTTGGATAACTCCCATCCCCAAGGTTTGAGATATACCGAAAGCGGTCACCGCGACTGTTAGGATATCAACCGTGTGTCCGATAGGCCCATAAATACGATCACCAATCAAGGGGTACAAGATAGAGCGTAGGGTAAAAGGCAGATCTTTACGGTAGGAAAAGTAAGCTAATGCGAGTGCCACAATGATAAAGACAGACCAAGGATGTAGGCCCCAGTGAAAGAATGTCAGTTTCATTGATGTTGTTGCGGCTTCATTGGTCAGGCCTTGAGTAAATGGGTTGTCAGCGTAATGCCACATCGGTTCGGCGACCGACCAGAAAATCAAGCCTATCCCCATGCCTCCGGAAAAAAGCATGGATACCCAAGACAAATAACTAAACTCTGGTTTTTCGTCATCTTTACTCAAACGAATATGCCCATATCGACTAACCATAAGGTAAAGAAGAAAACCGACAACGAGTGAAACAAGTCCGATGTAAAACCACTTCATATTCTGCAGCAAAATGCCGGAAATCGTTTCGAAGTATTGGCCCGCTTGGTTGGCGAGAATGGCGCAGAAAAGTACAAAACCGATAACGACGATCTTTGATGCGATAGTCACAGTCGGATTGAGTCCTTTCAATATCCCAGATGTTGCTCTCATAGGCATCCCTCACAGTGCGTTTGTTTTAGCGTTATTGTTTGTTGCGTTATTGTTAATTTTTGAAAGAGAGTAGAGAGAGGGCTTTTGTGTTTCAACTGATTAATACTCATCGGTTAATGAGTATTAATCATGACAAGAAGATCATTGTTAATTAAAAGGTTATTTTTTTGTTCGAGATCAATGCATGAATGACAAAAACTCATCCAAGCCCGGCGAAAAAGTCGTTTGTTTGTTGCCGGGTTGTTAATCAAAATCATCTCCACTAACACAACACGATGTTGTACGCACTGGATGCAACTCGACTCTCGGAGATAAGAATATGAGTAATGTCAACCAAACCATTATTCCTGTTGAACTTGTTGATAATGTACTGAACCCAATCAGTGAAGCAACAGGAATGCCGAATCAGGCCTACACCAGCGAAGAGTATTTTACTTTTGAGCGTGATCAGGTGTTTGGTAACACTTGGGTATGCATTGGTTTTGCATCAGACCTGCTTAAAAATGGCTATGTGATGCCACTTGATTTCATGGATCTTCCACTACTCATGATGAGAAATCGTCAAGGTGAAGTCCAAGTCTTCCACAACGTATGTAGTCATCGTGGTATGAAGCTGGTGCATGAGGCAGGCGAAGTTCAAGGCATGATTCGCTGTCCTTACCATTCATGGACGTACGATCTTGACGGCAATCTAAAAGGCACACCACACATTGGTGGTATCGCAAAACACAAAGATGACCGATTTAAGTGTGAAAAACATGGCCTTAAGCCACTTCGTTCAGCCGTTTGGATGGACATGGTGTTCGTCAACTTATCGGGCAATGCAGAAAGCTTTGAAGAGCATATCGCGCCGCTAGAGCAACGTTGGCAGCAATTCTTAGGTGAAGAAGGATTAGGGCTTCTTCGCCGCGTGAACATGGGTGGCAACCTAGAGATAGAAGTGAAAAGTAACTGGAAGCTTGCCGTAGAAAACTACTGTGAAGCTTACCACTTACCTTGGGTGCATCCGAGTTTGAACAGTTATTCTCGCCTAGAGGATCACTACAACATCATGTTTGCAGAGCGTTTTGCTGGCCAAGGTAGTCTCGCATACAACCTCTCTGATACTGCAGGAACACACTTACCTAAATTTCCAAACTGGCCAGAAGATAAACTGCGTCATGCAGAATATGTTGCACTCTTTCCAAACGTGTTGCTTGGTATTCAAGCCGATCATGCCTTTGCGATGATGATTGAACCAATCACTGCGAATAAGAGTGTTGAGCACCTACGTGTTTTCTATGTGGGTGATGAAGCAACGAAAGATGAGTTCGCTGCGTGCCGTACTGCTACCGTTGAGTCATGGCGAGTCGTATTCGGCGAAGATATTGGAGCGGTCGAGGGCATGCAGGAAGGTCGTTACTCACCTGGCTTTGGTGGTGGTGTGTTCTCACCAGAAATGGATGTTCCGACGCATTTCTTCCAAACCTGGTTGGCAAAGCAAGTGAAAGCGGCACTGGAGCAGTAATATGATGCATTACCTTAATTATATTGATGGTGAGTGGTGCGATTCAGAGCAAGCGCTGACCGTCATGAACCCTGGCACAGCCGAAGCGTATGCGACGATTGCAGAAGCCACTATCACCGATGCCGATCGCGCAATGGCAGCGGCACGTCGAGTGGTCTATCAAGGTCTTCTTTCGGACGTTCGTCCCGCCGTCAGAACCGAGTGGATGTTAAAAGCCGCCGCAGCTATTCGTGAAATGGTTGATGAAGGTGGGTTAGTTGCCTGTCGTGAAAATGGGAAATCTTTGCAAGATGCCAAAGATGAGTTTTTAGAGTCGGCACGTTACTTCGAATACTACGCTGGCATGGCCGACAAGCTGGAAGGCACGTCAATTCCGTTGGGTAAAGACTATGTCGACTTCACTCAATATGTGCCGTTTGGCGTGTCAGTGCAGATTGTGCCGTGGAATTTCCCTGTCTCTATTTGTGCACGCTCATTGGCACCTGCATTAGCCGCAGGTAACGCAGTGGTGATCAAATCGCCAGAGATTTCTCCACTTGCCATGACGTTGTTGATTAAAGCGATTGAAAAAGCGGGCTTCCCAAAAGGCACGATTAACTTGCTATGTGGCAAAGGCTCAGTCGTTGGCAGTCATTTGGTGCAGCATCAAGACGTTGATCAAATTGTCTTTACAGGTTCTGTGCCGACCGGCCAACGCATACTGAAAGATTCAGCGCAACGCGCCACACCATCTGTGATGGAGCTGGGTGGTAAATCGGCCGCTATCGCACTGAAAGATGTGAGTCTCGAAACGCTTTTACAAAGCGTTCAAGTCGGTATTTTCTTTAACGCTGGTCAAGTTTGTTCGGCAATGTCTCGTTTGCTAATTCAAAAAGAGCGTTATGAAGAAGTAAAAGCGGCGGTAGTGGAAATGGCAAAAAGCCTAACCATTGGCCAAGGCGAAAGCCAGCCGGACATCACACCGTTGGTATCGGCTGATCAACAAGCACGCGTGCTTGAAATGATAGAACAAGCAAAAGCCGACGGCGCGAACATCCTAACGGGTGGGTACGCCCCTGATTTGTCAGGTTACTTTGTGGCACCGACGGTGATTGAAGCCTCACCAGATATGCGTATTGCTCAAGAAGAAGTGTTTGGCCCTGTACTGGTAATTACACCGTTTGAAACCGAGCAAGAGGCCGTTGAAATCGCGAATGGCACCGATTTTGGCCTGGTCGCTGGTGTCTTTGGTGAAAGCCTAAACCAAACATTGCGTGTGGCACAGCAACTGCGTGGTGGACAAGTGTTCATCAATGAATGGTTTGCTGGTGGCATCGAAACACCATTTGGTGGCGTGGGCTTGTCCGGGTTTGGGCGAGAAAAAGGACAAGAAGCGATTTATAGCTACGTCCAGACACGCAATATTGCCATTCGTTTGCAGTAAGACAGCAACGTATAGCTACCGTGTAACTGTATTTTCATCACCTCGTACCGGCTTGGATTTCAGACCACAAGCTAGGGCGAGGTTGATGGAATCACAACAAATCTGACAGCGGTTTGTAAACACGGAAATTCTGAACAAGGTAGTTGGAGTATAAGTGATGAGAAAGTGGCTCTGTATTATTTGCGGCTTAATCTATGATGAAGCACAAGGTTGGCCATCCGATGGCATTGCACCAGGAACAGCATGGGAAGATGTACCGGATGACTGGTTATGTCCTGACTGTTTAGTGGGTAAGGCCGATTTTGAAATGATCGAAATCACCGACGATGCGCCACTAGAAGAGGTTGCAGCTGTGTCTTCGGTGTCGGTAGAAGCGTCTGTTCAGCGAAATACGGCTCAGCCTCTTCCATCTGAAGTTACTCAACCTGTATTCTCAAATGACCCTATCGTTATCATCGGTAGTGGCCACAGTGGTTACCAGTTGGCGGCGGCACTTAGAGCACAATCCGAGACGGTTGCTATCACCGTCTTTACCGCTGATGATGGCGCTTTGTACAGCAAACCAGCTTTGTCTAATGCGTTGGTCATGAACAAAGACGGCGACGCGCTGCAAAGTGAAAGCGCGTTGAAGTGGGAAAGCCGTCTCAATATCCGCGTTTACCCGCATACGCGTGTTGAACAGATCGATCGTGCCAATTCAACGCTACATACCTCCATCGGTAAATACGCCTACAGCCGCTTGGTACTGGCAACAGGTGCATCACCGATTGAAATCCCAATTGAGGGCGATCGCTCTTGGGTTATGAGTGTGAACGACTTAGTTGACTACCGCCGTTTCAGATCGGAGCTGCAAGACAAAAAGCGCATCGCGATCCTAGGTGATGGCTTAATTGGCTGTGAGTTCGCGAATGACCTGATCGAAAGCGGTTATGAAGTGACAGTTATCGGGTTGGGTCAATGGCCAATGGAGCGTTTGATCCCGCAACAGTTGGGTGAATCATTACAAAGTGCACTCGCCGAACGAGGCGTGCAATGGGCTCTACAAGACAGTATCGCCAGAATCGAGCCAAGGTCCGAATCCAGTGCGGTTTTACATCTGAACAGTGGCAAGCAGATTGAAGCAGACCTAGTGCTAAGCGCGGTTGGACTCAAGCCAAATGTTTCTCTGGCTGAGCAAGCAGGGCTCGAAGTGGGCCGTGGCATTAAAGTGAATCAATTCGGCCAGACGAGTGATGAGAATATTTACTCGCTAGGTGACTGTGTTGAAACTGAGCAAGGTTGGCAGCCCTATATTGCACCGATTAATCAAATGATCCCTTCTGTAGCGAAAAGCTTGCTAGGCGATGTCGCCCCTATCTCGTTAACACCAACTCCAGTGATTGTAAAAACGCCGATTCTTCCACTCACGATTTTCCCGGTAGCCGCTGAAGAACAGGGACAATGGTACATCGAGAACCAAGCAGATGAATTGACCGCTGCGTTTTATTCACCAGAAGGAGCAATGCTCGGTTTTGCGTTGCTAGGAAGAAAAGTACAGTCATTACGCGGCCCTTGGCTAGATCAATTGTCATTGAAACTGTCAGCAGCGTAGCGGAGAAAAAAGATGATTCATTTACCCAATGATGACGTGACGTGTGGTTGGTACCATGCGTTGCCAAGTATTCCAGAAAAATCGGCGTTAAAAGGTAAACAAAGTGCTGACTATGCCGTGTTAGGTGCCGGTTTCGCAGGCCTAGCTATGGCAAGACGTTTAGCTGAACTTATGCCTAATGCACGAATTATACTGATTGATGCGCAACGTATCGGCCAAGGGGCTTCAGGAAGAAATTCGGGCTTTGTTATCGATTTGCCTCATAAGTTTTCACTTGAGCATCCCGACCCTGAGCACAAGCAAAAGTTATTATCACTCAACCGTTCTGCGATTGCTCAGCTAAACACTTTAGTGTCGAAGCACAGTATTTCTTGTCAGTGGTCAGCAAAGGGCAAATATCAAGGAGCCGTAGGGGCGCGCGGTGAAGCGTATCTCGATCACTTTGAGCACCTAATGAAAGACCTTGGCGAACCATACTTCCATGTTAATGGCAGTGAGCTGGCGAGAGTCTTGGGAACAAACTACTACAGCCGCGCAATTTACACGCCAGGTGGTTATTTAATGCAACCTGCTGCTTTGGTGCGTGGGCTAGGGGAAAGCCTTCCAGAGAACGTCGAGGTGTTAGAGAACTCGCCAATCCGCAAGCTCAGTAAAGAAAACGGTTGCTGGGTATTACATGGAGATAGAGGCTCTGTTGAAGCCCCTGAACTGCTGCTTGGGACCAGCATTTTTACTCGGGAGTTTGGTTATCTTAAAAACAGACTACTTCCAGTGATGACGTTTGCAAGCTGGACGCGTCCATTAACCGACGCAGAAATGCAGCGATACGGAGGTGAGCTGAATTGGGGGTTAACTCCAGCTGATCATGCGGGAACGACGTTACGTATGACCGCCGATCGACGTATTTTGATCCGCAATACTTACAAACACGTGCCGAAATATGGCTCAAGCATGAACGATAAAGTCAGAGAACAAATTCGCGACTATCATCGTCAGGTCTTTCTGGCGCGTTATCCCGAGCTGGCCGACGTACCATTTACTCACACATGGGGTGGGGTGTATGCCATCTCTCGTAACTTTACTAACTTTTTCGGTCAATTAGATGAAGGTGTTTATGCCAGCGCTTGTGACAATGGTGTTGGTGCTGCGTGGGGAACCATTTCTGGAACACTGTTAGCTGACTATGTCGTTGGTGCGACATCTAAATCATTGGATGACATACAGCAAGTGACAGGAATGCCTTGTTTGAATCCGCCAGAGCCTTTTTTAGGTTTGGGAGTAAAAACGCGTATCCAATTAGCAAAATGGCAAAGCCGGAGTGAATTATGAAGCCAGTCAAACTTGTTGATAGTAAAAGTCTAGATTTCAATGTTCGTGGTGATACGCCAGGAATGGCGTATGTTGCCAGGGCGTTAAGCCCAGAAATTTCACCAAACATAGGCGTAGGCTTTGCTAAATGGGAAGGCGCTAAAGTGGCTTGGACAGTGCTTTATGATGAGGTTATTTTCGTGATTGAAGGCTGTTTCGAGCTGACCGCAAATGGTGAAACACATTTTGTGCACCCAGGTCAGATGCTGTGGATACCGGAAGGGACTGAATTGGTTTATGGTGGGCATGCTCTGTTCGGCTATGTGGTTCATCCAGGAAACTGGAAAGAGTTACATGGTATTGAATGACTTTTATCATTTAGTTGTGTTTCGGAAAGGCAAAATAAAAATCTGATTTTTAACCATAACTTTTCGCAAAAGAACTTAATCTCAATGGAGCAAGGGTTTCATACTTGCTATGTTTCTTGGTCACGTTTCCAGACGTGTTAGACCTTTCTCAATTGCTATTTTATCTATCAAAAAGGGAAGCCTTGGCTTCCCTATAATGAGTCTTCTTTTGGCTTGGCTAAAGCTTTTATTTTAGCTCAAATTTACCCTGCATGATTGCCCAGTGACCCGGGAACGAACAGAAGAATGAATAGTCACCGCCGGCTTTCATTTTCTCAGTACTGAACGTAATGCTGGTGCTTTCACCGCCACCAATTACTTTTGTGTGAGCGTAGACGCGATCATCATTTGGTTTTACGTAGTTATTTTCTGCTCCAGCTGCCATGCCATCAGTACCGACTGCTTGTAGGTTGGCTGTGTCAGAGATGACCACGTTGTGACCCATCGATTGCGCTGGCATCTTACCTGTGTGATTCAGCGTTAGTTTTACCTCTTTACAAGTGGCTGGTACGCTCAATGTTTTAGTAGAAAACTGCATCATATCGTTAGCATCTAATGACACTTCACACTCGGCACTGGCTTGGGCACCAAAGCTCATTCCTACTAATGCGAAGGTTGTTGCTAATAAACGTAAAGACATATAACACTCTCCATTTTATATTTTAGGCTGACTTGGATTGATCTTATCCAATAGTTCTCATTATCAGCCAATTTTCACTCCAAAAACGTGCTTCAATCGGTATATTGACGTTTTGTTGCAAGCTTGTACTGGTCAGTTCCGCTATTTGATCACTCAAATGCCTTATTTCATGCGATTGCGTGAGTTAAATCAAAAGTCGTGATTAGCCAGAGTTAAGGTGAAAATAATCTCTCTAAACGGGTGGCAGAATTGTTTGGTTTTACGGTATTGGAGAGGTTTCAAGAAAGAAGCTCAGCTAAATTGCTGAGCTTCTAGAGAACAGACGACAAGTAGGCCTAGCGAGTTTGCTTTAACGTGTGCAACACATCATGCAGTGAAGGTGCGACAGTATGGCCTAATTGCTTTATTTCGTCACAAGGCTCAACCAAATCAGGAATTTGATAAGTGATCATGTTCGCTGCTACCGCAGCACGTACGCCATTATTTGAATCTTCAAAAGCGAGACATTTGGTTGGATCTACGCTTAGACGACTTGCTGCAAGCAGGTAGATCTCTGGATCAGGTTTGCCGTGTGACACTTCACAGCCTGTCGTTAAGTTGTCGAAATACTTGCTTAGGCCCGCTAACTCCAACTTCTTCTGTGCCACTTCTTTTGCTGTAGAAGTGGCGACTGCAATTGGCAACCCTTGGCCTTTCAACCACTCAAGCAGCTCAATCACCCCTTCTTTTACCGGTATCGCTTGGTGCTTAACCACAGCGTCGTAACGGTCGCGCCACTCTTGGTGTAAGCGGTCAAGATCATCCCCATAAGCTTTACGAAAAATCACTTCAATGCCCGCTGCATTGCGACCAATGATTGAAAGGTAAACATCTTTATAGAAGGGTAGGTTCTGGGCTTCACATGCTTCTTGGAAAATATGCATACAGACGCGCTCAGTATCAAGGAGCAAACCATCCATATCAAAAATAGCAGCTTGGTAGTTCATTACATTAAGACTTTTTGGTTGGGATGGCGCATTTTGACACAAGCAGATCGTTTTTTCTTCTAAAAATTAGAACTTGATTTTGATCCTATGAGTTCACATTGCCTCTGAACACACTATACACAGAGTCTATAAATTAGGTGTGAAATATAATATTTTTAAAATTATAAAAATTTCAGTTAAATAGATAAAACTCTATCTTAATATAAGCTAGAGTTTTATTAATATTCTATTGTTATTTTAACTATTGGATAATTTATTAATAGTTAAAATTAATAATAAAATAATACCAAGTCACGATTGTTTACGACTGCATGAGTGTACCAGCTCTTGACTTCAGATATTTGTTGCTCTGATAAGCCTCCGAAGTCAACGTTATCTTGGTGAATATCTTGATTTTTTATCATAAAAACAACAGGGAAATCGTCAGGGAGTGGGAATTTTATGGGATAATCGGTATTAGTGAATGGAATATCGCAGAAATCGTTTACATCGCAAGGATACCAAGAGTTATTGGATAAGTAATAACCAGTGATCTTACATATAGCTTCAAGCAAGTAAGCATAGGCGTAACCCAAGTGACTGTATTTTATCTCTTCAGACAGCATCTGCATAAGAAGCTCTTCAGCTCGGATGCTTTCGCCACTACTTTCCAGCATTTCATTAATCACTTTAAAGGAGTCTTGACACCTTTCCATGATGGCTTTTTCTAGCTCTGGATTACGCTCATTCTTTAGTACGTTAAAAACCTTTTCAGTATCTAATGAATATACTGTCGCCCCATATCCCATATTTTATTCTCCTCACTTTTATACAGTTAAATTCATTTAAGTGTTTTTATCGAAGGGATTATATTTTGATGTTTTTTGAAGGTAAAGTGTATACATAGAGGTTGTATTTATTATGATGAACTTTGAAAGTTTAGATTCTTAAAATAAATACTATATATTTAATTTTATTAGATCTGGCTCATAAAAATACCTTAACTATTATTGTGTTTATTGTTAAGGGTGACCCGTCCTGATATGGGTTGACACTTTTTAACTAAAACGCTCGATGTACTTCATCGGGCGTTTTGTATTTTAAAG
>NZ_JAWOUY010000006.1:0-167502 GCF_033339635.1 Vibrio sp. 2092
TTAAAATACAAAACGCCCGATGAAGTACATCGAGCGTTTTAGTTAAAAAGTGTCAACCCATATCAGGACGGGTCATTTATCTCGCTAGCGGCACTTAGTCTAAGTTTTCTAAGCCCCATTTATATAACGCATTCTTCTTCAAGTTATGTATTTCTGCCACCAAAGCAGCTGCTTTTTTCAAAGGCAGCTCTTTGGTCAAAATGCCTAACGTGCGTAAAGCATCTTCAGGTAGTGAGTCGTCTGTTGTTTCACGATGGCCATGTACCAACAATACCATTTCACCACGCTGTTGGTTATCGTCACTTTTCACCCATTCAATCAGCTCACCTAACGGCATGCCTTGAATGGTTTCAAAGGTTTTTGTTAGCTCTCTTGCCAACACAACTTCTCTATCTGGGCCAAGAACGTCTAACATGTCTTGTAGAGAGTCTAAAATACGGTGCGGTGACTCGTAAAAAATACACGTACGCTCTACCGAAGCAATCTCTAGGAATTTATCCTTACGACCTTTGCTTTTCGGTGGTAAAAAACCTTCGAAGCTAAAGCGATCCGATGGCAAGCCAGAGGCACTTAACGCCGTAATGACCGCACAAGCACCTGGAAGAGGCACAACTCTAACGCCCGCTTGACGACATTTTGTCACCAAATGGTATCCTGGGTCGCTGATAAGTGGCGTACCAGCGTCAGAAACTAATGCGATAGACTGACCGGAAAGCAGCTTTTCTACCAAAACTTGTGCTTTTTGCTGCTCATTGTGGTCGTGTAGAGCAAAAGTTTTGGTTTGAATATTGAAGTGAGACAGTAATTTGCCCGTATGTCGAGTATCCTCAGCGGCAATGATGTCCACAGTCGACAGAATTTCGATAGCACGTTGGGTGATATCCGCTAAATTTCCGATTGGAGTCGGTACGATATAGAGAGTTGGCCCCTCATTCGGCAACTTATTTTTATCTGTCATTTGTTTACCATCACTTCAACGATTAATATAGAGACAATTTTGTACAAAATTATAGAGAACTCACGGCAATGATTAACCATAAGAGACTCAGTGTACCACGCATACTTACTCCTGTTGCACTAGCAATTACGCTCGCCGCCTGTTCTTCAGGTCCAAGACAGCCTGATGGCGTTGATGTAACACTTGAGCCTACTCAGTCTGTTCAGAACTATATGATCCAAGCTGATAGCACGGAAGGCAGTTTACAAAATGACTGGTTGATCATGGCAACCAAAGCCGCGATTCAAGCAAACCAGTTTGATCAAGCAGAAATGTTGATCAAGCGCCTGGCTCGTCAACAGTTAACCGAAGTTCAGCAAGCAGAGTGGCAACTAGCGCGTGCGACCATACAGCAAAAACAGGGTAATTACTCTCAGTTGCTGCAATTGTTGAATTTTAAACCTTGGTGGAAGTTGCCAAATGAGCAATGGAAAGACTATTACTTGATGCGTGCCGACGCTTATCAAGGTCTTAACCAAGCGTTTGAGGCAAACCGCCAACTGGTTGCATTTGGCCAATATGCATCGTCCGCGGAGCAGAGAGAGATTTCTAGCCGTATTTGGATGAACTTTGGCAGCTATTCCGAGTACGAACTGACCTCATTAGAAACAGAGCCAAATGAAGATGTTTTGGATGGTTGGCTACAACTCGCTATTTATGCGAAAACGTTGTCGGGCAACTTATCTCAACTAAAAAATACCCTAGAACGCTGGTTAAACGAGAACCCATCGCACCCAGCCGCTATCTACACACCAGAAGAGATTCAAAACATTCTCTCTCTAGACATCGTTAAACCAAACAACACCGCTTTGTTACTGCCGCTTACTGGTAAATTCTCGCCACAAGCGCAATTAATTCGTGATGGTTTTGTGTTTGCGATGATGAATGATCGTAACCGTGATCCAAGCGCTACCCTCACGGTAATAGACACTAATGCGTATAACGCCGACCAAATTAAACAACGTTTGATCAATGAAAACATCGACTTTGTTGTTGGTCCCCTAGAAAAAGAAAACGTTGAGCTATTGCACACAACCATGGATGGCTCAGAAAATGGTCCTACGATTCCAGCCCTTGCGCTAAATATTCCCGAAGATGTGCAACCAGATAGCAATATTTGCTACTTGGCATTATCACCAGAACAAGAAGCCGCACAAGCAGCGAAACACTTGTTCAGCGAAGGCTATAACTTCCCTCTGATCCTGGCACCAAAGGGCAGCTTTGGTGAGCGCGTAACTGAAGCGTTCAACAAAGAATGGCGCAAGTACAGCTCTAATAAAGTCGCAGCAAGTTATTTTGGCGACAAGCGCCAACTTCAAAAAGACATCAATGAAGTATTTGGTCTGCAAGAAAGCAAACAACGTATTGCTCAGATGCAATCACTAATGCGTATCAAGCTTGAAACACAGCCACGTAGCCGTCGTGATGTCGATGCGGTTTATATTGTTGCTAGAAGCACGGAACTGACTTTGATCAAGCCATTTATTGAGGTAGCGATTAACCCAGACGCCAAAGCTCCTCAAATTTTCTCTAGCTCGCGTAGCAACAGTGGCGGCGCGACTTACGAAGATCTAACAGGCATCATCTACAGCGATATCCCATTACTGATTGACCCAGACCCTAGCGTGACCGCTGAAATGAACGAGTTGTGGTCAGAGCAATCTAACATGGAAAAACGTTTGAAAGCACTGGGTATGGATGCGTATAAATTGATTGGGGAGCTGCCACAAATGAAGGTCGTTCCGGGCTACTCAGTTGGCGGCCAAACCGGTATTTTAAGTATCGACAATAATTGTGTTGTACAGCGTGAGCTAAGCTGGGCTGAGCGTGGGGCTCTTTAGCAAGCGCCAAATCGGAAATCAATATGAAGCTCTGGCGAAGCAATATTTACAACGCCAGGGCTTAAACTTTATTGAACAAAATTTTCTGACTAAGGTCGGTGAGATTGATTTAATCTTCCAACAAGGTGAAACTATTGTGTTTGTTGAAGTCAAATACCGTAAGAACAATCACTTTGGCTCGGCAGCAGAAATGGTGACGCACGCTAAAATGCGCAAGCTAGTCAAAACCGCACAAGTTTGGCTTAGCCAACAAAAGCGCTTAAAACACAATATCGATTATCGATTTGATGTCATCGCCATTCATGATAATGGGCGAGATATCAACTGGATAGAAAACGCAATCTCTGAAGGATAAGCGATGCTAGACAGCATTAAAGACAGCTTTACAGAAAGTATTCAAATTCAAATCGCAGCAGCAGAGGCGCTGCCTGATGCCATTACTCATGCAGCTCAAGCGATGGTGTCGAGCCTGCTTAATGGCAATAAAATTTTATGTTGTGGTAATGGCGGCAGTGCTTCAAACGCTCAACAATTTGTTTCTTGTCTTTTAAACCGTTTTGAAACTGAGCGCCCTAGCCTACCAGCAATGGCCTTAACCGCCGATAATACTACCCTAACCGCAGTGGCCAACGATTACCACTACCAGGAAATCTTCTCAAAACAGGTACGAGCGTTTGGTCAACCAGGCGACATTTTGCTTGCCATGTCGACTAGCGGTAACAGTAAAAATATTATCAAAGCGATGGAAGCAGCCGTAACTCGAGACATGACGATTATCGCGCTAACAGGAAAAGATGGCGGAGAGATGGCAGGACTGCTCGGTGAGAACGACGTCGAAATTCGTATTCCATCACACCGCACTGCACGTATTCACGAAGTACATATGGTAACACTCCATTGCCTTTGTGATCTTATTGACCAGGTGCTTTTCCCTGCTCACGAAGAGTAACCAAGACTGAGAGTCAGAATTATGATACGTAGCCTTGTTATCTTATTAACAGCATTGAGTTTAAGTGGTTGCGCAGGTTTGTTTATCGCAGGTGCAGCAACCACAGCGAATATTGTCACGGACACACGCACGACAAAACAAATCTGGCAGGACAATAACATTGAATTCGAAGTTGCGGCGATCGGCAATAAAGCACCGTTTAAAGGTGAAGTACGTGTCGTTGCCAGTTCATATAATGGGACTGTAGTCCTTATGGGACAAGCTCCGACACAAGACCTTATCCTTGCTTTAGAGCGAAGAGCTAGGGAAGTTAGTGGTGTAAAAGTCATACACAATCAAATCAAACAAAAAGAGCCACTCACTGTTACCCAGATTAGCAATGACAGCTGGATCACAACCAAAGTAAAGTCAGCTTTACTTACTGATTCTGAGCTTAATGGTGTTAAGGTTAAAGTGATCACCGAAGATGGCGATGTTTTTCTGTTTGGTTATGTCACACCAGAACAAGGCGATCGAGCGACAGAAATCGCACGTAATATCTCAGGCGTAAAACAAGTCATTAAAGGGTTCCAATACGGCGAAATGGAGCCTGTTGAAGTGGACTTACCGAGTGACGGTGTACAAACAATAGAAAGTGAGGCAAGCACAGAAAGTGAAGAGAACGTCGAAGTCTTTACGATTAGTGAGTAATTTCCAAAGTCTGGCTTGAAATCATCTTCAACAAGTTAAAAAGAAAAAAGCAGCGTTACGCTGCTTTTTTATTATTTAATCACTCTTAAGCTTGGTTTGCCTTTTGGTCGAGGAGCATCGTCCTCTTCGGCATCTGAATCAGAAACTAACTCAGAAGGCTCATCGCTAACCGTTGTGAACGATGGGGATGATTCTTCCTCGGTCATCGCTTCTTCTTCGATGTGAGTGTACGCTTCTTCTGGTTCAAACATAGTACCAGCACCATTCTCACGTGCATAAATAGCTTGAACAGCATACACAGGCACAATCACTGAGTGCGGACGACCGCTAAAGCGAGCATGGAAGGTAATCGCATCATTACCTAACTCAAGATTACCCACTGCACGTGGCGCAATATTCAAAATAATTTGACCATCTTGAATAAATTCAACTGGGACACGCACCCTTGGCATTGTTGCATCCACAACCAAGTGAGGAGTCAAGTCATTGTCTACTAACCAGTCGTAAAATGCGCGAAGCATATACGGGCGGCGAGCAGTCATTTTTGCAATATCCATAACGTGTTTTAAATCGCTTAGCGAACTAGGCGCATTTCACGTTCAGCTTCAGTCAAAGAAGCAAGGAACGAATCACGTTCAAATACGCGGTTCATGTATACCTTGATTTCTTTTGAACCAGGGCCAACAAGATCGATACCAAGTTGAGGCAAACGCCACAATAGTGGAGCTAGGTAACAATCGATCAAGCTGAATTCTTCGCTCATGAAGTACTCATATTCAGCAAAAATTGGCGCTAACGTCAGAAGATCATTACGCAGCTTTGTGCGTGCTTTTTCTGATTCTTCCGCATTACCTTTCATCACTTTTTCAGCGAGTGAATACCAGTTGCGTTCGATACGGTACATCATCAAGCGGCTGTTGCCACGAGCAACAGGGTAAACCGGCATTAGAGGTGGATGAGGGAAGCGCTCGTCCAAGTACTCCATGATGATTTTTGAATCGTAAAGAGCTAGCTCACGGTCAACAAGAGTTGGCACTGATTTATATGGGTTTAGCTCAACAAGCTCAGCAGGAAGGTTTGCTTCGTCAACAAGCTCTACTTCAACACTTACGCCTTTTTCAGCTAGTACAATGCGAACCTGATGGCTATACAAATCTGATGCACTTGAGAAAAGAGTCATCACAGAACGTTTATTGGCAGCTACAGCCATGGAGCCCTCCAGTACACTTACAAATAAAAACAATGGAGGCTAAGCCTCCATTGTACATCAATTAAAATTGGGAATTAGCACGGTATTTTAGCACAATTAATGCACATCGCGCCAATACTCTTTCTTGAGCATCACAACAACGATGGTTAGAAGCACTAAGAAGCCCATTACCCACCAGCCTAAAGCATGACGCTCAAGCTGCACTGGGTCACCTGAATAAACTAAGAAGTTAACGAGATCGCCAACCGCTTTGTCATATTCGCCTTCACTCAGCTCACCCGTGCCATCGGTTTCAGTACCAACAACAACTTGTACTTCTTCGCCATCTACGATTTTCGTATCGTAAATCGGCGTCGGGATGCCCTGTAGCTCTTCAAGCACATGCGGCATACCAACACTCGGGAAGACGATGTTGTTCACGCCGAATGGACGAGATGGATCAACATAGAAAGAGCGTAAGTAAGTGTATAACCAATCAGCACCACGAACTCGTGCAACCAACGTAAGATCTGGTGGTGGAGCACCAAACCAGTTTGCCGCTTGCTTCGGTGGCATAGCATTGACCATTAGATCACCGATTTTCGCTTCAGGATTGAAAATCAGGTTTTCTTTCATTAAGTCTGTTGGAATTTCCAAGTCTGTTGCTACACGCTCGTAACGCTGGTATTGCGTAGAGTGACAAGCAAAACAGTAGTTCATGAACAACTTCGCGCCGTTTTGTAGCGAAGCTTTATCCGTAAGGTCAACATTCGCTTTATCCAGCGGAACATTGGCCCCAGCTGCCATCGCTAGTGATGGCAACATAGCAAATAGAATTACAATCCACTTCTTCATTTGAATGTCACCCTCTCTGGTAATGGTTTGGTTGCTTCATTTTTGCTGTAGAAGAACAGCAACACAAAGAACATGAAGTAACACAAGCTAAAGATCTGAGATAGTAGTGTGTACGTTGGTGTT
This sequence comes from Vibrio sp. 2092, assembly GCF_033339635.1. Lineage (NCBI taxonomy): Bacteria > Pseudomonadati > Pseudomonadota > Gammaproteobacteria > Vibrionales > Vibrionaceae > Vibrio > Vibrio sp. 2092. The sequence goes on from NZ_JAWOUY010000006.1 coordinate 6,645, forward strand.
GCAGGTAACGCACCTAAAATACCCAGAGCGATAAAGGCGATAGTGAACTGTACAATATTCAATAGATGAAGTTTGCTACGGTAACGGTATGAACGAACTTTACAACGATCCAACCAAGGTAGAACAAACAGCACTGCAATTGACGCACCCATTAGGATAACACCTAATAGTTTGTCTGGAACCGCACGTAGGATTGCGTAGAACGGCGTGAAGTACCATACCGGAGCAATATGCTCTGGTGTCTTCAATGGGTTTGCAGCTTCAAAGTTAGGCGGCTCAAGGAAGTACCCACCCATTTCTGGGTTAAAGAACAGCACGTAACAGAAGAAGAACAAGAAACCAGCAACACCGACCAAGTCCTTAACCGTGCCGTACGGATGGAAAGGAATCGAATCAATGATGTCATATTTCTTCGTGTAGTAATCGTGGAACTTGAATTGCGTTTTGTAATCGTCGCCCATTGAGCCTTTTGGCAGCTTAGTTTCGATACCATCCGGGTTGTTTGAGCCTACTTCGTGCAGCGCCAATACGTGCAGAACAACAAGAAGAAGCAAAACAATAGGCAGGGCAATAACGTGTAGTGCGAAGAAACGGTTTAGCGTTGCACCAGAGATGATGTAGTCACCACGAATCCAAAGCGTTAGGTCATCACCGATAACAGGAATAGCACCAAACAGGGAAATGATTACCTGTGCACCCCAGTATGACATCTGACCCCATGGAAGTAGGTAACCCATGAACGCTTCAGCCATGAGAACAAGAAAGATCAACATACCGAAGATCCACAATAGTTCACGAGGTTTTTGGTATGAACCGTAGATCAAACCACGGAACATGTGAAGATACACAACAACGAAAAACGCTGACGCGCCAGTGGAATGCATGTAACGCAGAAGCCAACCGTACTCTACATCACGCATAATGTATTCGATAGACGCAAATGCACCGTCACCTGAAGGAACATAGTTCATCGTTAGCCAAATACCCGTTAGGATTTGGTTAACAAGAACCAGCATCGCCAGAGAACCGAAAAGGTACCAAAAGTTGAAGTTCTTAGGCATTGGGTATTCAGACAAATGCTTTTTATAAGCATTCATTGCAGGAATACGCTTTTCAACCCAATCTAACATTGCTTGCATTATGCATCTCCCTCATCAACACCCACAATGAGCTTGGTATCGCTCAAATACATGTGCTTAGGAACGACAAGGTTCAACGGAGCAGGCACTCCTTGGAACACTCGACCAGCCATGTCGAACTTAGAACCATGACAAGGACAGAAGAAGCCAGATCTTACGCCCTGCACCTGCTCTGAGAAAGAGTCAGGTAGATAGGTTGGTGAACAACCTAAGTGGGTACAGAAACCAACTGCGACGAAAAACTCTTCCTTAATCGAACGAAACTCATTCTGAGCGTACTCAGGCTGCTGCTCCATTTCAGATTGTGGATCGCGAAGCTTATCACCGATCGATTTTAAGTTATCCAGAACGCTTTGAGTGCGGCGAACAATCCATACAGGTTTTCCCTGCCACTCAACACGAACCAGCTGACCTGGTTCAATTTTACTTATATCCACTTCCACCGGTGCGCCCGCCGCTTTGGCTTTAGCACTCGGATTCCATGATTTGATAAAAGGCACGGCGACGGCGACTGCCCCTAACCCACCAACAACTGCCGTTGTAGCGGTTAGAAAACGCCTGCGACCGTTATTTAAAGGCGCGTTGCTCATCCAAACATTCTCCCATTTGCTCCCTTTGGATCGTTATTATTCCGCTTATAAGAGCATGGCTAACAAATAATGAATTTAGTTCTATTTATTGGAGGGAAATGATAAAGAAAACCCTACTTTTTGACAAGATAAAGCTACCTTTTTGTAACATTTGTGAGGCAAATCGCTCGCGTCGTCACAAAAGCGGCAGAATTATAAAAAATTGATGTGATTTGTAACAAGAAAGCACCACATAGAAGCCCCGCTGAAAGCAGATAAAACCTTTTATCTTGGTAGTTTTCAGTTAATTACACAGAGAAATATTTCGTATTACGCGTTCAGCTTACTGTGTTTATATTTTCAATTTTGTAGCACGCAGAATGCTCAAAAAGGAGCGTAAGTCATTTTAAAACATGTTACAGGAAGAATAAGATACAAAGACATTCTTGCTGATGAATACATCTATGCTGCATCGCAAGAGAAAGCGTGGTGAGTCGCGATTAAATAAGGCACAGATATAAAACGGCACTGGCAACCTTTCGACGAAGAGGACGAATAAGAAGGCCTGCTCGGAGTGTGATGATAAGTGAAGGCTGTTCGTTGCTTTAAATACAAAAAAGCCCGGCATAGAGCCGAGCTTTTGGTACACAGTTTCCAGAGTAACTCTGAAAAGCATAATTCCCGATAAGAGGAAATTAACGCTTAGAGAACTGTGGACGACGACGTGCTTTACGTAGACCAACTTTCTTACGTTCAACGCAACGAGCGTCACGAGTAACGTAGCCAGCTGCGCGTAGAGCAGGACGTAGAGACTCATCGTATTCCATAAGCGCGCGAGTGATACCGTGACGGATAGCACCAGCTTGACCAGAAATACCGCCGCCTTTAACTGTTACGTAAAGGTCTAGCTTTTCAGTTAGTTCAACTAGCTCTAGAGGTTGTTGTACAACCATACGTGCTGTTGGACGACCGAAGTATTCGTCAAGGTTACGCTTGTTTACTACAATGTTACCGCTGCCTGGTTTAATGAAAACACGTGCAGCTGAGCTTTTGCGACGGCCAGTGCCGTAGTATTGATTCTCTGCCATTTTCGAAATCCCCAATTAGATGTCTAGTACTTGTGGTTGTTGAGCAACATGGTTGTGCTCAGCGCCCGCGTAAACTTTTAGCTTACGGTACATAGCACGGCCTAGAGGACCACGTGGAAGCATGCCTTTAACTGCAAGCTCAAGAGCCATCTCAGGTTTACGATCGATCAACTTTTCAAAAGTGATAGATTTTAGACCACCTGGGAATTCAGAGTGACGGTAGTACACTTTGTTCTTAGCTTTGTTACCAGTTACAGCAACTTTCTCAGCGTTGATAACGATGATGTAATCACCAGTGTCAACGTGAGGAGTGTATTCAGCTTTATGTTTGCCACGTAGGCGAGATGCAATTTCACTTGCTAGACGGCCAAGAGTTTTACCTTCAGCGTCTACAACGTACCAGTCGCGTTTTACAGTTTCTGGTTTAGCAACGAAAGTTTTCATGCTAACAATAACCCGTTAATTAAATTTTAAACTTTAAAGGAACACCCAATAGTGCTCCCACACTGTCTAAGAGCCCAGTCATCACCCCTTCGAGTCGTTGGTACTCTCGACCTTCAATTTCGAAATAACTTCGATAATCAGGTCTGCAGTAACGGTGGGTCGCAGGATTATAGAGAAGAGCGAAGAAAAAATCACCTTTTTTTGCGCCAAATCACTAATTTTTTCTTCACTTTTTTAAGAACCCATTGGATCTAGGCCAAATGTTCACGCGCGAGATACTCATGACTTTGCATCTCAGTAAGCCGAGACAAACAGCGCTTAAATTCGAACTCTAACTGCCCGTCAGTATATAAGTCGGCCATTGGCACTTCAGCAGAAATAATCAACTTAACATTGCGCTCGTAAAACTCATCGACCAGCGCGATAAAGCGTCTCGCCGCATCATCTATTTTTCGGTTCATTTGTTGAACATCTGCCAGTAATACCGTGTGGTAAATACGAGACAATTCAATGTAGTCATTTTGACTGCGAGCAGTTTGACACAACTGAGCAAACGACGCATGCAGCACCCCGTCGCTTGCTTCAATCACCGCTAGTTGACGGTGGTTAACTTCGATTTGATGAGCAACAAACTGACGCTCTCCAGTCAGCTGCTGATAATATTTGTTAAGGTTTATGCTAGCCTGCTCATCAAGCGGGTAATGGTATATTTCAGCCTGTTCTAACGTTCTTAAGCGATAATCAACGCCACTATCGACATTCAACACTTCACAACGTGCCAAAATCATATCGATCGCGGGCAAAAAGCGCGCTCTTTGCAAACCGTTACGATATAAGTTCTGCGGCTCAATGTTTGAAGTCGCGACTAGGATCATCTGCCGCTTGAACATTTCTTGAAGTAGCGTTGCAAGGATCATCGCATCAGTAATGTCGGAAACAAAAAATTCATCAAAGCAAACCACATCGGCTTCTTCTTTAAATTTATCCGCCACTTTTGATAGCGGATTTTCGACATCACCTAACAGCTTCAACTCATCATGTACTCGATACATAAATCGATGGAAGTGGACGCGCATTTTTCTTTGGGTCGGTAAAGCATCAAAAAATGCATCCATAAGGTAGGTTTTACCGCGACCTACCCCACCCCAAAAGTAAAGACCTTTTGGTGGTTCAGGCTTGTCGATTTTTTTCCCCATTAGCTTTTGCCATTTGGAAAGCTGAGGAACAGGCGCTGACTGAAACTCAACGATAGCATGGTAAAGCTTGTCTAATGCAACGACCGCTTGATACTGAGCTTCATCACGCTGAAACCCGTGTTCTGCTATGTCTTTTTGATATTGTTGTAGTGGTGTCATCGTATTAAGTCGTATAGAGGTATAGAGAAAAGGGTTACCTCGGGGTCAACTTTGAGAATAGAGAGAAGTAGTTATCAGTCCCCGAAGACATACTGCTATTTTTCTTTATCGGCTGTTCAAGCCATAGTAACATGGACGAGCACCGCGTGTAACTAAGTAGTAAAAGACTTGTTAAAACAACTATAAGGAGCAGTTATGCCTTGGATTTATGCCATTGTGGGTTTGCTGGTCGGTACAATCGTAGGCGTAGTCATTAGTAGACTAACCACCCCTGAATACAAGAAACAAAAGTCTGTGCAGAAAGAACTTGAAGCGGCCAAGTTTGAATTAGAGCAACAACGTCAAGAGCTCGTCGATCACTTTGCACAAACCGCAGAAATGTTGGACACCCTAGGTAAAGATTACACCAAGCTATACCAACATATGGCCAAGACCTCTTCTGAGCTTTTGCCAAACTTACCAGAACAAGACAACCCGTTTGATAAGAAAACGGCAATGTCGTCTGAAACCATTGCAGAAGATCAACCAGAGTTTAACGAACAACCAAAAGACTACGCTAATGGCGCCACCGGTCTTTTGAAGGATCAAGAGAAAGAAATCATTAATGCTCCCGAAGCGGTAACCGCAAAAGCATCATAATCCTCTCTTACTTCTATCTAGGGCCGATACATTTGTATCGGCCCTTTTTTGAACTTTTTCCCCTCACCTTCGCTCTAACTTGGGTGTGCACTGCCTCCCCTTTTGATTGTCCGAACTAGACCCTATATTAGTTATTAACAAAGTGAACTAACCGTTCGGATATTTCTTTTTGGCAGACATGTTTCAAGAGGAGTTATTGGATGAAAAAACCACTGCTTGCGCTCACCGTTCTATCTCTGAGTTTGGGTTCGATTATTGCCCCAGTTCAAGCCACTGCCGCATTACCTTTGAATGTGGATGGCCAACAGTTACCTAGCTTGGCACCAATGCTTGAGAAGGTGACCCCAGCTGTTGTGAGTATTGCTGTAGAAGGTAAACAAGTACAAACCAGCCGCATTCCCGAGCAATTTCAATTTTTCTTTGGCCCAGACTTTCCTATGGAACAAAGGCGAGAGCGCCCGTTCAGAGGTTTAGGGTCTGGTGTCATTATTGATGCGAAGAAAGGCCATATTGTCACTAACTACCACGTGATCAAGGGGGCAGATGAGATTCGAGTTCGCCTCTTTGACGGGCGCGAGTATGACGCTACGCTCGTTGGCGGTGATGAAATGGCCGATGTTGCGTTACTTAAATTAGAGAAAGCGAAAAACTTAACGCAGATTAAAGTCGCGGATTCCGACAAACTGCGTGTCGGTGACTTTACGGTTGCGATTGGTAACCCATTTGGACTCGGTCAAACTGTGACTTCGGGTATTGTTTCAGCCCTTGGTCGTAGTGGCTTAAACGTTGAAAACTTCGAAAACTTCATCCAAACCGATGCCGCAATTAACAGCGGTAACTCTGGTGGTGCATTGGTCAACCTTAATGGTGAGCTGATCGGTATTAATACTGCGATTTTAGGCCCTAACGGCGGTAATGTGGGTATTGGCTTTGCGATTCCATCAAACATGATGAAAAACCTCACTGATCAAATTCTAGAGTTTGGTGAAGTCAAACGCGGCATGTTGGGTGTGCAAGGTGGCGAAGTAACCTCTGAGCTAGCTGATGCATTGGGTTACGAGTCAAGTAAAGGGGCCTTTATTGGTCAAGTCGTACCGGACAGCGCAGCCGATAAAGCAGGGTTAAAAGCCGGTGACGTAATTGTATCGGTGAACGGCAAAGCGATTAATACTTTCTCAGAGCTCCGCGCAAAAGTGGCAACACTGGGCGCAGGTAAAGAAATCACATTAGGTGTGGTTCGAGATGGTAAGAATAAAACCTTTGATGTAACGCTTGGCGAATCTACGAATATGAAAGCTAAAGCGGAGACATTACATGAGGGACTCAAAGGTGCGGAGTTAAGCAATACAACACCAAGTGATGTAATCCAAGGTGTTAAAGTATCGAGCGTTGCAGATAACTCTCCAGCGGCTCAATATCAATTACAACAAGGTGACATTATTATCGGTGTGAACCGTCAACGAGTGAAAAACCTTGCCGAGCTTCGTACAATCGTAGAGAAACACAAAGGTGTACTGGCTCTTAATATTCAACGTGGTGAACGTACTATTTATCTTGTCATTCGTTAACCACTTTCAAAGTGATAGAAAATAAGGTTTTCGATGCATAATGCTGAGTGATAAGGCTCGATCACTTTTCCTTATCGCTCAATAACTAATGAAAAGGGCAGCGCGATGACGTGCTGCCCTTTTGTTATTTTTCAATGTAATGCTATTCTTCATCTTCGATGCCATTTTGGCGCTCACGCATGGAGAGGATATGCTCAGCTTTTTATTACGTTCTGTCTTTTTAGGCTTGGCTACTGCCGCAGTGGTATTACTGGCGGTTCCATCTTTGCGCAACAACGTAATTCCTGCCGCGCTTGATCCTCAACCTGTTAATATCGCATCAGTCGAGTTGACGTTTAATCAAGCGGTCCGAAGAGCAGCGCCTGCAGTGGTAAACATCTACAGTCGTAAGTATGTTGAGAATGATCGCAGTAAACTCTCGACTCAAGGCCTGGGGTCAGGTGTCATTGTTAGTGAGAAAGGCTACATCATTACTAACTATCATGTGGTTGCTCAAGCTGATCAAATTGTTGTGGCATTACAAGACGGCAGAGCCGCAGCGGCTCAGCTCGTAGGGACAGACAAACGTACTGATATAGCCGTGCTGCGTGTCGAAGGTTCGAATTTGCCCGTAATCCCTCTGAACTCTAATTACAAACCACAAGTGGGCGACGTAGTACTAGCCATCGGTAACCCATACAACCTTGGACAAACCACAACGTTCGGCATTATTTCTGCTACAGGTCGTTCATCTATTAGCGACGGTCGTCAAGCATTCATTCAAACCGATGCCGCCATCAATGAAGGTAACTCTGGTGGAGCCCTAGTGAACACACAAGGCGAGCTCGTCGGCATTAACACCGCCTCTTTTCAGCAAGCGACAGACTTAGAAACTTACGGTATTTCTTTTGCGATCCCTGCGCCGCTAGCGAGTAAGATCATGCAGAAAATCATCGCTGATGGCCGCGTGATTCGTGGTTATATTGGAATCGACGGCCAAGACATTAATGCGGTCACTGCTCGCCTACTTGGAAATGAACACATAGGTGGTATTGTCGTACTTGGTATTGATCCAAATGGTCCAGCCAATGCGGCAGGCTTCCAAAAGCAGGACATCATTATCAGCATTGATGGCAATAAAGTGCAAGGGCGTCAGAGCGTTATGGATATCGTCACCGATTTACGTCCTGGCACCACCGTGGACGTCGGTATCATTCGCAAAGGAAAAGAGATGACCTTGAAAGTCACCATTGCCGAAGACAAGCAAGAAGCATAAAAAATCCCAGCCATTGGCTGGGATTTTTATTTGTGCGTTACTCGCTATCGCTCGGTGTTTCCGTCGTATCGGAATCATCTAGCTCAACTTCAATGCGAGTGACTCGCTGCAAACCTCTCGGTAATAACCCACCTCGGCGACCACGTTCGCCACGGAAGTTATCAAGATCAGACGGTTTAAGACCCAACTTTCGCTTACCCGCGTACAGCGTTAACGATGCACCTTTTGGTAAAGACATTAAGTGAGATAGTACTTCTTCTCGCTCTTTTGCTTTAGCAGCAGGAATGTTGATGATCTTATTCCCTTTACCTTTCGCCAGTTGTGGCAAGTCTTTGATTGGGAACAGCAGCATGCGACCTTGGTTAGTGATTGCTAAGATTTCATCAGAGTCTAAATCTTCAATCTCTTTTGGCGTCATTATCTCAGAGTTGGCAGGTAAAGTGACGAGCGCTTTACCACTGCGGTTTTTAGACAGCAAGTCCGCGCCTTTACATACAAAGCCGTAACCTGCATCTGAGCCCACCAGCCACAGCTGATCTTCTTCACTCATGATGACTTGGCGAATACTGCTACCAGCCGTAATATTCAAGCGCCCGGTAATCGGCTCACCTTGACTACGAGCAGAAGGCAGTGAGTGCGATTCCAGAGAGTAACTTCGACCGTCACTACCTAGGAATACCGCAGGCTGATTACTCTTACCTCGAGCATGCGCTAAATACTTATCACCCGACTTATAGTTTAAGCCTTCGGCATCCACGTCATGGCCTTTCGCGTGACGAATCCAACCTTTCTCAGAAAGCACAACCGTGATTGGCTCACTTGGTACGAGGTCACGTTCAGTCAGCGCTTTTGCTTCTGCACGCTCAACCATTGGAGAGCGACGGTCATCACCGTATTTCTCTGCGTCTGCTTTGATTTCTTTTTTCAGTAGTGTGTTCAGACGACGCTCAGAACCGAGTAGCTGTTCTAGCTTCTCACGCTCTTTCTCTAGCTCGTCTTGCTCACCACGGATCTTCATCTCTTCTAGTTTTGCTAGATGACGAAGTTTGGTATCTAAAATTGCATCCGCTTGGATATCGGTAATACCAAAGCGTTCCATCAGCACCGCTTTTGGATCGTCTTCAGTACGGATGATCTCAATCACTTCATCTAGGTTGAGGTAAGCAACCAACAAACCTTCCAAGATGTGTAGACGAGCCATTACTTTGTCTAGGCGGTGTTGTAGACGACGACGCACAGTCGTACGACGGAACTCGATCCACTCAGACAGAATTTGCACCAGACCTTTAACTTGAGGACGGTTATCCAAACCAATCATGTTCAAGTTAACGCGGTAACTGCGCTCAAGATCCGTTGATGCGAACAAGTGGTTCATCAACAAATCACAATCGACGCGGTTTGACTTAGGCACCACAACGATACGCGTTGGGTTCTCGTGATCCGATTCGTCACGAAGATCGTCAACCATTGGCAGCTTCTTCGCACGCATCTGGTTAGCGATTTGCTCAAGCAGTTTGGCACCCGATACTTGGTGAGGCAAAGAAGTGATAACAATATCAGAACCTTCTTTATGCCAAACCGCGCGCATTTTGATGCTGCCACGACCGTTGCGGTAAATCTTCTCGATATCCGCTTGCGGCGAGATAATTTCTGCTTCTGTTGGGTAATCTGGACCTTTGACATACTGCATCACGTCCGGCAGTTCTGCTTTCGGGTTGTCGATCAAATGAATAGTCGCATCTGCGATTTCACGAACGTTGTGCGGTGGGATGTCTGTTGCCATACCAACGGCAATGCCGGTTACACCGTTAAGCAGGATATGAGGCAGACGTGCTGGCAACATTTGTGGCTCTTTCATTGTGCCATCAAAGTTAGGTTGCCATTCAACCGTGCCCTGGCCAAGTTCGCCAAGCAATACTTCAGCAAACTTAGACAGTTTTGCTTCGGTATAACGCATTGCCGCAAATGATTTCGGATCATCTGGCGCACCCCAGTTACCTTGACCATCCACTAATGGATAGCGGTAAGAGAATGGCTGAGCCATCAATACCATCGCTTCGTAACACGCTGAATCACCGTGCGGATGGTATTTACCTAGCACGTCACCAACGGTACGTGCAGATTTTTTGTATTTTGCTGATGCAGAGAGACCAAGCTCTGACATCGCATAAATGATGCGTCGTTGAACCGGCTTTAAGCCATCACCAATGTATGGCAAGGCGCGGTCCATGATTACGTACATCGAGTAGTTCAGATAAGCGTCTTCAGTGAACTTGCGCATTGGCAATTGTTCGACGCCATCGTAGGTAATTTCTGTAGACATCCGTTACACCTCTGCCAAGTCGCCGTTGTTTTGTAGCCAAGAACGACGGTCATCTGCACGCTTTTTACCTAGCAGCATGTCCATCATTTCCATGGTCGCCGTAGAGTCGTCAATGGTTAACTGCACTAAGCGACGCGTGTTCGGATCCATGGTGGTTTCACGCAACTGAAGTGGGTTCATCTCACCCAGACCTTTGAATCGTTGCACGTTGATTTTGGCTTTCTTCTTCGACAAGCGCTCTAAAATGCCATCTTTTTCATCGTCATCGAGGGCGTAGAACACTTCTTTCCCGCAGTCGATTCGATACAGAGGCGGCATCGCCACATAGATATGACCCGCTTCCACTAGTGCGCGGAAGTGACGAGTAAATAGAGCACAAAGCAGCGTTGCGATGTGAAGACCATCCGAGTCCGCATCGGCAAGGATACAGATCTTACCGTAACGAAGACTCTCGAGGTTGTCGCTATCTGGGTCAATACCCAAAGCAACAGAGATATCGTGTACTTCTTGAGACGCAAGAACTTGATCGGCAGAGACTTCCCACGTGTTCAAGATCTTACCACGCAGTGGCATCACAGCTTGGAATTCACGGTCACGTGCCTGTTTTGCCGAGCCACCCGCAGAGTCACCCTCCACAAAGAAGATTTCCGTGCGACTTAAGTCCTGTGCAGAACAGTCGGTCAACTTACCTGGCAGTGCCGGGCCGGACGCTACTTTCTTACGTACGACTTTTTTCGCCGCTCTCATACGACGGTGCGCGTTAGCGATACAGACTTCTGCCAATTGCTCTGCGAGCTGAGGCTTTTCGTTCAACCAAAGACTGAACGCATCTTTTACAACGCCAGAGACAAATGCCGCGGTTTGACGAGAAGACAGACGTTCTTTGGTCTGGCCTGCAAATTGCGGGTCTTGAATCTTAACCGACAGCACGTAAGAACAGCGGTCGAAAACGTCATCACCCGTTAGCTTCACGCCACGAGGTAATAGATTACGGAACTCACAGAATTCGCGCATCGCTTCCAACAAGCCTTGGCGTAAACCATTAACGTGCGTACCACCTTGAGCGGTTGGGATCAGGTTAACGTAGCTTTCGGTGATCATCTCACCGCCTTCTGGCTGCCAAATTACCGCCCAGTTTGCCGCTTCAGTATCCGCCAAGAACTCACCAGTAAATGGTTCTTCAGGAATAACTGGGTAGCCTTTTACGCCTTCCGCAAGATAGTCTTTAAGACCGTCTTCGTAGTACCACTTATAGTCTTTGCCATTAACTTTGTCGGTTAATGTGATTTCTAAGCCCGGACACAAAACCGCTTTTGCGCGCAGGTTGTTGACTAAGCGCGTCACAGAGAAGTTAGCCGAATCGAAGTACTTCGCATCAGGCCAGAAATGCACGCTGGTACCGCGATTGCGACGACCACATGTGCCAGTTACGGTCAGATCAGACACTTTCTCGCCGTGTTCAAATGCAATTTCATACACTTGACCATCACGACGAACTGTTACTTCAACGCGTTTTGACAACGCGTTTACTACAGATATACCTACCCCGTGCAAACCACCAGAGAATTGGTAGTTTTTGTTAGAGAACTTACCACCCGCATGTAGCTTACATAGAATTAGCTCTACGCCTGATACTTTCTCTTCTGGGTGGATATCAACAGGCATGCCTCGACCATCATCGATCACTTCGAGTGATTGGTCAGCATGTAGGATGACTTGTACTTTTGAGGCATGTCCGGCTAGCGCTTCATCGACACTGTTGTCGATAACTTCTTGGCCCAAATGGTTTGGGCGCGCTGTATCCGTATACATCCCTGGTCGGCGACGTACTGGCTCTAAGCCATTCAGTACTTCAATGGCACCAGCATTATATTGTTCAGTCATAATACGGAATTATTCTCAAAGTTTACTTGTTGCCTGAGTATCACCAATGGGCGTACCCATACTCAGGAAACGAAAAAGCCACCCTGTTCACATCACTAAGAGTTTGTAAACATGATGCATAACAAAGTAGCCAGGGTCCTCGACCCTTAAGATCTTTTGGCAAAACATAGTCGGAAAGCATACCGCCCATGTCAAGAAACGGTTGGATATATCAATAAAAACTATGAGCCTTTTCCAATCGCTTTCGAATTACAGTTCTAGAAACTCGATAATCTGTGCAGGATAACGCTCAAAGCCTACAAAACTGTGATCACCGCCTTGTTCTACTGTTTGCTTAGCGTCTGCAAACTTATCTACCGCTTGTCGATAGTCTAAAACCTCATCTTCTGTTTGTTGCAATAACCAAAAAGAATGTGGCGACGCGATGCTTTGTACATCAAGAGCTTTTAACTCGTCAATATGACAAGCTTCAAGTGTATAGGTTTCATGCGTATATGGGTTAGTTTGCTTACCCAAATAATCTACTAGCAACTCATAAGGCTTGACTGCGGGGTTAACCACTACCGCTTTAAACCCAAACTTGTCATTTAGCCACGTTGACATAAAACCGCCTAATGAGCTGCCCACTAGACCAATTTTATAGTCATCTTTATATTGCTCGATAATATCCAACAACATTTTCGCCGCTTGCTGAGGATAACAAGGTAACTGGGGAACAATCACCTTGATATCAGACCTATGTTGCTCGCAGTAGGCTCTCATCACATTCGCTTTCATGGAGAGTGGAGAGCTATTAAAGCCATGGATATAGAGAAGAAGTGAAGGTTTACTCATAGATATCTCGCACAAAAAAGCGAGCCCGAACAGAGAGCTCGGGCGCGTTAGTAGCCGTTAGAAGAGAAGTCTGGTTGGAACTGGCCATCAGGAAGCCGACCTACTTGGGTCGTAATATCGCCACAAGCGTGTAGTTGCAGCTCCCGCCAACCAGGCGAAGTGGTATCAAGGGCAAAATCATCCGAGTTAGGCTTAAACTGAACACAAGTTGAGGGTGTTGCCATCACTCGAATGCCCTTGTGAAGCACATTCATATCTTGATGAACATGGCCACAGAGAATGCCTTTCACGTTATCAAAACGCTCGACAACCTGCCAAAACGCTTCGGCATCTTTTAAAGTATGTTGATCAAGCCACGCGCTTCCCACCAGTAACGGGTGATGATGCAACAAAACAAGTGTGTGTCTTTCTGGGTGTTCGGCTAGCTTTTCTTCGAGTAGCGTTAATTGCTGATCACTCAAGCGCCCATGAGGAACGCCAACCACTTGCGAGTCTAAAAGAATTAACTGCCAATACTCGCCAAGCAATACATGCTCTGCGGCTTTGATTTGTGGCGAAGGCAAAACACTGCCCATATTAGGCTTGTAATCATGATTACCAGGTAGCCAAAAACAGTCTTTCTCTAGCGGTTCAATGCCGTTGGCAAAGCGCTGATAAGATTCTGCACTATGGTCTTGGGAAATATCGCCCGTCGCCAAAATGTAATCAAACGCCACGTTGCGGCGTAAAACATCAGCAACAACAGCATTAAAGCTATCGACTGTTTTTACGCTTAGCAAACTTCCCTCATCGGCAGCAAACAGATGAGTATCCGTAATTTGTAAAAGTTTGATGCTGTCACTAGATGATTGCAAAATGAAAACCTGATTCGTCCACTATATCGATATTTGTTATTTTCCTTTAGTGACGTGACGATCAATTGAAGGCAAGTGGTGTTCTACTGATACCACTTCGTAAACAAAACGTCAGCCATTCACCGAGGAATGTGTTTAATTGATGCTTTTCATCTTTCTGCATCAGTTGGTCATTGGGATAATCATACTTAGCTTTTATGCGAGAGAACTCTCCGCTTGAGCATACTTCGGCTACTCTCGCATCATGATAAAGCCTGACAGACATCGTCGGTAAAGGAAACACTGGCGTTTCATCACTCTGACATATCTCAACAACTGTGGTGTATTTTGTGATTTCATTCACGGTCAATTGGTAAACCATGTTCGCCGCTTGGTAGCAACGTACATCCCCAACTTCGGCAGAAGCAGGCAATAAGGCGTTCAACTTAGCGTAGTTGGTCTCATAGGTTCTCATAAGACCAGCCAAATCAACATGATATTGTTGTTTTTCAGCCAATTGTGCCATTACTCACTCTCCACCGTTTGGGATAGTCCCCATTCTGACTTTAACTCTTGATGGTGTAATTGCAGCCATTGCAACGCAATAATCGACGCACCATTTTCAAATTTTCCGTCCTTCACCCATTGATACGCCGTTTCACGACTCATGACATGAACGCGGATATCTTCATTCTCATAGTCTAAACCATGAATGCCGTGCGCTTTAGACGCATCCACTTCACCAACAAAGACGTCTAGCTTTTCCGAGCAACCACCAGCCGAAGGATAATAGGACGTAACAGGTACAACGCGCCCCACCTGAATCCCCGCTTCTTCGACAGCCTCTCGACGAATTACGGCTTCAGCAGATTCATCGCGGTCAATCATACCGGCGACAATTTCTAGCTGCCAAGGGTGTTCATGTTCCAACGCGCCAATACGAATCTGTTCAATGATTACGACCTGGTCCGTCTTTGGATCATAAGGAAGCATCGCTGCTGCGTGACCACGCTCGAACATTTCTCGTTCGACAACTCCACTCCAACCACCAGCAAATAGCCTATGCTGAAAGCGGTATTTCACCATTTTGAAAAAACCTTCAAATAAGGTTTCTTTCGAGATGACTTTTACATCTCGCGAAGTAAAATCTTGTTGTTGTTTGTCACGCTGTTGCATTCAACACCTCTCTGAGTGAATCCTGTAGTTTACTCATTGTTATTCGCTTGCTCAAAGGACTTGGCTCAACTTTTTGTATAATAGTTACAAATTAATTTAAGTCTTTGCTAAAAATTTATTGCACAAGTGGATAATTACGTGTAAAAAAGTGCAAACTTTAGAGTAAATATCGTGCAAATTGAGTTAAACTACTGAGAATTAACCAATCTATGGACCGCGGGAATAGAAAATGAAAAAATTGCTTCCACTATTTATCAGTGCAGCGCTAGGTAGCATGAGTACGTCTGCGTTCGCAGACTCTTTGGCTGAAATCTACGACTTGGCAAAACAAAATGATCCACAATTGCTCAGTGTAGCAGCACAACGTGACCAAGCTTTCGAAGCAATCACCTCAAGCCGTAGTGCTCTATTACCACAGATCAACCTTACTGCGGGTTACAATTTAACTCGTGGTGATACTGAATACGATTCAAATCTAATTAGTGACGTATCAAACGATGGCAACGCGCTAACCGCTGGCGTTAGCTTTTCACAAGCACTTTACAACCGCGCATCTTGGATCTCTCTAGATACTGCTGAGAAAAGTGCTCGCCAAGCAGACGCAACTTACGCAGCGACGCAACAGGCACTGATTCTTCGCGTGTCACAAGCGTATTTTGAAGTTCTACGCGCACAAGATAATCTTGTTTTCGTACGTGCAGAAAAAGCCGCGGTTGGCCGTCAACTTGAGCAAACTAAACAGCGTTTTGAAGTAGGTTTGTCTGCAATCACTGACGTGCATGACGCACAAGCTCAGTACGACCAAGTGCTAGCGGACGAAGTGTTGGCAGAAAACGCGCTAACTAATAGCTACGAGTCACTGCGTGAAATTACAGGCCAAGAGCACAAAGATCTCAACATTTTGGACACTGGCCGCTTCACTGCTAGCCCATCGACCGTACCAGCTGAATCGCTCATTGATGAAGCAAAAACCAAAAACCTGACCTTGCTATCATCACGTATTCTTCAAGACATTGCGCGTGACAATATTTCACTAGCAAGCTCTGGCCACCTACCAACGCTCTCTCTAGACGGTGGTTACAACTACGGTGATACTTCTCATAGCTCTCGTGACAACACGACAGACAACTTCAATATTGGTGTGAACCTTGCTGTACCGCTATACACAGGTGGTAACGTAACCTCTCAAACCAAACAAGCTGAATACGCGTACGTGGCAGCAAGCGAAGATCTTGAAGCACAGTACCGTAGCGTAGTAAAAGATGTTCGCGCACAAAACAACAACATTAACGCCTCTATCGGCGCATTACGTGCGTATGAGCAAGCGGTTATTTCTGCACGCTCTGCACTAGAAGCAACAGAAGCTGGCTTTGATGTAGGTACTCGTACTATCGTTGATGTACTGGACGCGACTCGTCGTCTATACGATGCGAACAAAAACCTATCGAACGCTCGTTACGACTACATTTTAAGTGTTCTTCAGCTACGCCAAGCAGTTGGTACGCTAAGCGAACAAGACATCTTGGACGTTGATGCAGGTTTGAAAGCGGCAAAGTAACCGCTAACTGAATACTTCAGGTCTTAATAAATAAAAAACGCCAGTTGAGTTATCAGCTGGCGTTTTTTATTACTTGTAGTTCAGAGCCTAAAAGAGTCTCTGAGCATCAAGTATCAAAAAGGCCGCACTTAGCGACCTTTATAAGTAAATAGCATTTCAATGCTAACAAACAGCAAGCTTAGCCCTTACCGCCTTTGATTGCATTAATGATTTCACTGGTCGAGCAGCCATCTTCAAAGTTCAATACACGAACTTCACCACCCGCCGCAATGACTTCTTTACCACCAGCAATCTCTTCTGGTTTGTAGTCACCGCCTTTTACTAGCAAGCTTGGTAGAACTTCTGAGATCAAACGCTGCGGCGTATCTTCACTAAATGGTACAACCCAATCCACAGCGCCCAAACCTGCCAACACCGCCATGCGGCGATCGGTTGGGTTTACCGGACGACCAGGGCCTTTAAGGCGTTTTACTGACTCATCGGTATTTACCGCAACGATTAGGCGATCGCCCAGTTCAGCAGCATGGTTTAAGTAAGACACATGGCCAGCGTGTAGAATATCAAAGCAGCCATTTGTCATAACGACTTTCTCGCCACGAGCACGTGCTTTTTTCACCGCTTCGATCAGTGCTTTTTCTGAAATCACACCGTAATCCGTGTCTTGGCTGCCATGTACCGCTTCTGCTAATTCAATCTCAGAAAGCGTTGACGTACCTAGTTTACCAACCACAACACCTGCCGCTGCGTTTGCTAGTGCGCACGCTTCTTCAAATGATTTGCCTGCGGCAACAGACGCTGCCAATACAGAGATAACCGTGTCGCCCGCACCTGTCACGTCGTACACTTCTTTCGCTTGAGTTGGAAGGTGGAAGGGTTCCTGGCCACGACGAATCAAGGTCATTCCATTTTCGCTGCGTGTCACTAAAAGCGCTTCAAATTCAAACTCTTCAACCAAAGCCAGTGCTTTCTCTACTAGCTCTTGGTCAGATTTCACTTTACCTACAACGTCTTCGAACTCTTTCATGTTTGGCGTAAGAAGTGTTGCGCCACGGTAGCGTTCAAAATCCGCACCTTTCGGGTCAATGAAAACCGGAATATTTGCTGCGCGCGCTTTTTGAATGTATGCCTGAACATGCTCTAACGAGCCTTTTGCATAGTCAGACATAATCACGGCTTTAACGTTTGGCAGTGCGGCATCCATTCGAGATAACACTGGCGCAGAATCTGTGTTTTCAAACTTGTCTTCGAAGTCGAGACGAATAAGCTGTTGTCCACGGCTCATTACGCGAAGCTTCGTAATCGTTGGGTAATCAGGCAGTGCAACGAAATCGCACTTCACATTGAGTGAGCTCAGCGTCTCCGTCAGCACTTTTGCAGGCTCATCTTCCCCAGTTAGACCAACAATGTGAGCATGGCCACCTAGTGATGCGATGTTCATCGCAACGTTCGCAGCACCACCAGGACGCTCTTCATTGTTTTCTACTTTTACAACAGGAACCGGCGCTTCAGGAGAAATGCGTCCGGTTGGGCCATACCAGTAACGATCTAGCATGACATCACCGATGATGAGCACACCAGCGCTGTTGTAATCAGGTAGAATTGGTTTCATTGTTGGTCTCCAAAAATTAAATCGAAGTGAGTTTATCACAGCCCTTATCGAGGCTAAATATATGGTCTTAACTGAACCACTGATTCCAAGCCTGTTTTACCCACTCCCTTTCGGCAACAAACTTATCTTCCACCACATCAGCGTCTAAATTAAGTAGATTTCGGCGGTGTATTTCGTTTCGCATTGTCGTGTAAGCACGTATCAACTGCATTGCTTGGTCTTCGTCCATAACATCTTGCGCAATGAGCGTTTCAAAGATGCGCACATTATCACACCAACGCGTCAATTTCGGCTTATCGTGACTATAGTTGAGCACTAGGTACTGAGCGAGAAATTCAATATCGGTAATCCCACCTACATCTTGCTTGAGCATAAAGCGGCCTGGCTTTTTCCCCCCAAGATGACCGCGCATTTTTTCTCTCATTTCGACAACGTCTTTTTTCAGTTCAGCTTGATCGCGTGCTTTGCACAACACATCATGCCGCGTATTGTGAAATGCAATTGCCAGTGGTTCATCACCATAAATCATGCGCGCGCGGACAAGTGCTTGATGTTCCCATGTCCACGCGTCTTGATGTTGGTAGTCGTCGAACGCGTCTGTTGGGCTAACCAACAAACCCGATGCACCGGACGGACGCAATCGGGTATCGACCTCGTATAAAATACCGGAAGCGGTGCGAGTGGAGAAAATATGAATGATACGCTGTGCTAAACGAAGGTAGAACTGACGACCATCAATCTCTTTTTTGCCGTCAGTGTAGACATTGACTGGGCAGTCATGCATGAAGACAATATCCAAATCGGAGTTATAGCCGAGCTCCCACCCTCCGACTTTACCATAACCAATTACAGCAAAGCCTTTGCCTTCACGATCTTTCACATGCGTTGGCTCGCCATACTTTTCAGATACTTGCAACCAAGCCTGACTGATCACCGCATCCACGATAGCTTCCGCTAAATAAGTTAAATGGTCACTCACTTTCATCACTGGCAATGCGTCAGCAATATCTGCCGCTGCAATACGCAAAATACAAATTTGCTTAAACTGACGCAACGCTTCCATTTGCTGTTCCATATCATCTTCAGGAATACGCGCCAAATAATCACGCAGCTCTGTACGGTAACTGTCTAATGGAATGGGATTGTACAGCTGCGCAGGGTCGATCAACTCATCAAGCAAGATAGGATAACGAGACAGCTGCTCTGAAATCATTGGGCTTGCGGTACACAAACGTACGAGCTGCACCAGAGCCGCTGGATGCTCATCCAATAATTCCAAGTAAGTCGTGCGAGTGCAGATATTGTGTAGCAAGTGAAGTACACGAGATAAACCAAACTGTGCATCAGGATGGGCAAAGACCGCATCAAACACTTTCGGCATCAAACGATTGAGCACTTCGCGTCCACGTGGGCCTAACGTTTTTTTGGCCAGATCGGTTTTAAAGTTGATGATGGTTTTCGCGCATGAAGCAAAGTCTTCAATCTGAATATCCTGCTGCAAGATATGCTCAAGAACATCTTGTTTGTCGGCCATATCCCATAGCTCATGAAAATGACGAGCAACGGTAGTCCCCTCGTCTTCTTCATCATCACCAATTAGTGATTCAAAAACTTGGTGAACATTTGCCATATGCTGCTGGGTTTGCTCAATCAATTGCTCCCAACAGCTCATTTTCATCGCGGTGGCGAGCTTTAAGCGTTCGGTTTCGCAATCAGGCAGCGTCTGGGTTTGCTTATCCGCCATTGCTTGCAACAAGTTTTCTAATTGACGCAAGTACTTGTATGCGGCTTCTAGATCGCTGACTTCTTGTGGAGTAAGCAATGCCAGTTCTTCAATGCCTTGCAGCGTTTCCAACAGCCCTCGATTACGCAAAGAAGGTTCTCGACCACCTCGAATCAATTGAAAAACTTGAGCGATAAATTCAATTTCTCGGATGCCACCCGCACCTAGCTTAATGTTGTTATTCAACCCTCGGCGGCGAACCTCGCTACTGATCATCGACTTCATTCGTCGCAAAGATTGAATCGCACTGAAATCAATATAACGACGAAAAACAAAAGGGCGCAGCATTTGGCGTAGCGCTTGATACTGCGGGTACATCTCACATCCCATCACCCGAGCTTTGATCATCGCGTAACGTTCCCAATCTCGCCCCTGTTCTTGGTAATAATCTTCAAGTGCGGCATAGCTCATTACCAAAGGGCCACTTTCTCCAAATGGGCGAAGTCGCATGTCGACGCGGTAGCAAAAACCATCGAAGGTTTGTTGGTCGAGCGCTTTGATGATGCGTTGACCAAGACGAGTAAAGAACTGGGCATTGGCAATGCTGCGGCGTGCGCCTTGGGTTTCGCCATTCTCTGGATACGTGAAAATTAGATCAATATCGGAAGAAAAGTTTAACTCGCCACCACCTAGTTTCCCCATGCCGATAATTAACATCGGCTGCACTTCACCGTCCTCACTTGTTGGCGTGCCCCACTCCTGACAACACACTTGATATTGCCATTGATAGGTTTCAAAAATCATCGCTTCTGCCAACTCAGATAAGTGGCTTAAAGACGTCTCTAGCGACCATGCATGCGTGAAATCCTTCCACGCAATGTACACCATTTCTCGGTTGCGAAACTGACGCAACACGCGATGACCAGACATCTCATCAGGACATTGTTCCAACAGTTCAGCAAGACGTGAGCGGTAAGACTCCTGACGACTTGGCTGCGCTAACATACTTGGCAACTCACGGGCTAGGACTTCATCGCGATGAATGGCTTCGGTTATAAATTGGCTTAAGCCCGCCACATAACGAAATTGCTGCGCAACCTCATCGGGCCAAAGGGGAAAATAACCTGCGTCTTGGGCGTTTTGTACGGCAGATTCAGCGATAGAAATCAGTGGCGAAGGCAGCTGCATTTTTCTTCCTTGTTTGAAAAGCACGGTAACTCATTCTTTATACCAGACTGAAAGCAAATAAAAACGCCCACAAAAGGTTTGTGGGCGTTTTATCAAAAGTTCGGGATCGAATATTAAACTTGGAAAGATTTGATCTTCTTGTCTAGCTCACCTGCATTATTTTGCATCATTTCAGAGGTTTCTAGCAGCTCGGTAACAACAACAACTGAGGCTTCCACCAACTCACGTACATTGGTGAGGTTTTGGCTCATCTCTTCTGCAACACTGCTTTGCTGACCAGACGCCGTCGCGATCTGGAAGTTCATGTCATTGATTTGCGTCACTTGCCCAACAATACCATCGAGCTCAGATCCAGCATTAGAAACCAGCTCGTTTCCATCTGCCGCTTCTACAACGCTTTTTTCCATGAGTTCTACCGCAGATTCAGCACTGGTTTGCAGCTGTGCGATCATCTCTTGAATTTCTACCGTCGCTTGTTGTGTGCGTTGGGCAAGGTTACGAACTTCATCTGCAACCACAGCAAAACCCCGCCCAGCCTCGCCAGCTCGCGCCGCTTCAATCGCCGCATTCAGTGCAAGCAGGTTGGTTTGCTCAGAAATGCCTTGAATCGTCCCCACAACGCTACCAATGGCTTCAACACGTTCTTCAACTTGGTTAACCGCTTGTGCCGATGAAGCGATATCCGACGAAAGTTCACTCATTTTCGCCATTGTACTTTGCAAGAACTGCTGACCAGAAATTGCTTGTGCGGAAGCTTGCTCTGTTAGAGAAGATGCCGTCTGGGCATGTTCCGCAACCGTTTGGACCGTCGACGACATTTCACTCATCGCCGTAGCAAGTTGATCAATTTCGTTAAACTCTTCTTGCGCCGATTCCTTCGTTTCCGACATGCTCAGTGTCATTACTTCGGTGAGCGTTGATAATTCATCAGACGCATTAATTTGCATTTGAATCACATCGTGCAATTGTCGACGTGTCTTTTCTAATTCACGTGCCACGTCTCCGTATTCATCTTTACAATCCATACCAAATGGAACAGAGAGGTTCTTGCTCGCCATCAGTTTGATCGCGTCGCTCAGATACTGTGTTTGACGCAACATCACTCTAGCCGCCGCTAATAAGAGCACGACAAAAACCACAATCAATAAGGCGGTTTGCCAAGCAACTTGCGTTAAATATGCTTCATAATGCTGTTGGGCAACTTGCGCGTTTTGTGTCGCCGCTAAAAGTGAGTCGTAAAAAGTGTTTGCGTCCCACAGTTGTTTTGCCACGATCAGGACAGTACTGAAGACCATCAACATGACCATTTTAGGCACCAGTCGAATGTCGGATATGACCCTTTCCCATGGCTTAAATGCCAGCTTTTCCATTGTCAGTTCTCCACCGAGTCTTATATAGTCTTTATCTATAATCTTTATATTACTTATAGTTATGTTCGCGCTTTGCGTGGTTACGCGATTTATTTTGAGCTTCGTATGAAAAACAATGATATCAAAGACAGCACACGACCGATGGGCCTGTTGTCACTAATATTGTCTTTTATGGCACTATTTGTGATCTCTGGCTTGTTGTTTTTCCCGATCGATCACGAAACCCGTCAAGTTCTTATCGGTCTGGATTTCATAATCTGTAGTATTTTTCTACTACAGCTCACCATTGATTTGATCCGGTCCACAGATCGCTGGTTATTCCTTAAACGTCATTGGATAGATTTCGTGGCGAGCATCCCATTGATAGAGCCCCTGCGCTTTGCTCGTATTTTTCATATTATGCGAGTGGTATTAGTACTGCGTTCGTCAAAGTTCATTTTGCATCAGCTCAAAGAAAACCGCCGCGAAACTACGGTCGCCTCTATACTGCTATTGATGGTTATCCTCATAACGCTCGGTTCTAGTGCAATGCTGTTTATCGAAGCGAAAAACCCAGAAGCGAATATTCGCACTGGCGCCGATGCTTTGTGGTGGGTATTTGTAACGATCTCAACGGTTGGTTACGGCGATCATTATCCTGTGACCTCCATAGGAAAGTTTTTGGCTGTCATCATCATTGTTTGCGGGGTGGGTATCTTTGGTATGATCTCGGGTCTTATCACCTCTATCCTTACTGCCCCAACGAAACAACAGACACACAGTTCAATCAATAAAGAACGTATGCTCGAGCAGCTCCTAACCCAACAAGCGCAAATACTAGAACGACTCGATTTCATGGAAAAAGAGCTACAACAACGTAAAACAGAGACAAAAAAATAGGACCATGCGGTCCTATTTTTTTGTCGTTACCACCAGAACGATCATTCACGCCAATAAGGCTGTACTTCCATACTGATCGCTCGGGTTTGATCCATTGCATGCAAAATTGAGCGCTCTTGACGGTGCAACCAGCGTTCTAACTGCTCTTTTTCTGCGTCTTCCAGCATATCAACCAACGGGAGCAAGTGGTTCAGCATTAGCAGATCATCGATACCATGCACCAGATCCGCCCATGGTAAACGGAAGCTGTTACGCTCATCCGAGTTATACAAACTCGCGAAACCAATACCAGTATAGAGGTTACGCAATAAGCGATAACGCTGATCAACGTACTCTTGCGCCGTCAAATCGCGCTCTGCTGGGAAAGCTTCCATTAGCTCAGCCCAAGTGCGATCGAGCTGAGTAACTGAAAACGGCATGATGTTACTTGCCATTTTTTCACGTGCTTTTTCATCAAGAAATGGCTGCCAACCGCGCGCCAAGATCCAGCGGCTTAGATCCAGCAGTAACCCTGTGTAACGCGCGGAATTGAGCAACCCTAGCACTTCTTCACGGCTTGGCAACTCTTGTAACTGCTGAGTCAACTCAGATACTAAGAACTTACGCGCATCCAACTTGCGCAGCACATTGCCTTTGTCATCTAAAAGCTCTTCAAGGTGTGCATGCTCATCCAACCAACTCAGTTCTTCTTCCAACCATTTAAGCTCTTGGCGCAGAATCGCGCTCGCGCGACGAGGGACAATCCCACCAAAAATAGTCAATGTTTGACGAATGAAACGAATGGCATTATTGATTTCACGCAGTGCTTCCACGCTGTCACGCTCAGCATAAATTTGCTCGTGATAATGCCAATGAGACAAAGCGTGCTCTAAAGAGTTGATCAAGCAAAATTCAACGGTATCCGTCGGACTACTGTCCACAAGTGCCAATGATTTTACTTCATCACCCGCATAACCACTTGCAAGTCGATAACCTTTCGCCGCTTTGCTCAAGTTACCCAAGCGCATACCGCCTTGCTCGCAAAAGCTGCGTGCCAGCGTGAATAAAGCTTCGGTTTGGCCTGACTTAAGTTCCAGTTCAACTTCGCAAATCGGCTCTTGCTTCTCTTCTTCGTCTTCACCTTTGGCTACAACTAAGCCTTGGTCAAAGGCAACTTCAATCTGACTGCCATCGGGCATGCCAATCAGCCATTGTTCACGTGTGAAGTTGGTCGAGAATAATGGCATAAGCTCGGATTGCAGCGTTTCTGCATCTTTACCTGGAGGCCAAATATCTAGAGGATGAAGCGACAGATTAGGCTCGTCGCTAGTGTGCTCAGCATTGTATTCTGGTCTTTGATGTAAGCCTGCGACGACGCGTCCTGCTGTCTTTACGGTTTGGACGAATACATCATCAAAACGGCGAATTCTTAAACCAATGTCGTGCTTTCGAAGCCATTTATCGGCAGTATCAAAATAGGTGTTACCCAAGTCACGACAACTATGCTGAAGTACTTTTGTCTCAGAAATTTTTTCTTTTAAAGTTTCTGAAAATTCAGGAGAAACAAAAAACTTCAGTTCTATTTCGGTTTCCATAGCTATACCTTTCAAAGCAGATAGAAACAGGATATTGCGTAATTTCTCACACGGCAAGAGAGAAATATCGCCGGAATGATGATCTAAAACAGTTTTAATGAGCGATTTAATGCGTTACCATGCGCGCCTTTATAGCCATCGTTCAACATTTCGCCAAGCACTCAGAAATGGTGTATGTTTTTTTAAGGTTATAGTTATTAGGTTGAATGACCATGCCAGTAAATACAATTATGGGGTTATTTGCAAAGTCCCCAATTAAGCCTTTGCAACGCCACGTTGTGTGTGTCAACGAATGTTGTTCACACTTGGTGAAATTCTTTGAAGTATCTTCAAAGGGTGATTGGGAAAAAGCAGCAGAAATCCGTGCACAAATTTCTCACCTAGAGAAAGAGGCGGATGTGCTGAAACGTGAAATCCGTCTAAAACTGCCTCGCGGTTTGTTCATGCCAGTCGACCGTACTGACATGCTTGAGCTTTTGACTCAACAGGACAAACTTGCAAACCTGGCAAAAGACATTGCTGGCCGTGTATATGGTCGTCAACTTGTCATCCCTGAGGCTCTCCAACCAAACTTCCTCGCTTACGTTCAACGTTGTCTTGATGCTGCCGATCAGGCGCAAAAGGTAATCAATGAACTTGATGAATTGCTAGAAACCGGCTTCAAAGGCCGTGAAGTGACGCTCGTCGCTGAAATGATTCATCAATTAGACGTTATCGAAGATGATACCGATGCCATGCAGATTGAACTTCGCCAACAGTTGATGGTGATTGAAGCTGACATGAACCCTATCGATGTCATGTTCCTATACAAGATTCTTGAATGGGTAGGTGGTATTGCCGACCAAGCGCAGCGCGTAGGTGCTCGTTTGGAAGTCATGCTATCTCGATCTTAAAACATAAAGTTAACGACATAACGAAGAGCATAATTAACACGTGTCATAGGGACGATGACTATTTTCATCGTCTTATGGTTTGGCGCGCGTAAAATTTTGTTCCGCTTGTTATAAAACAACTAGGTATTACGATGGATATCCTTGCGAACTACGGCACTGTCCTGATTATTGTTGCAGCGATTTTTGGTTTCATGATGGCGATTGGTATTGGCGCGAACGACGTTGCTAATGCGATGGGTACATCTGTAGGTTCAAAAGCGCTAACTGTAAAACAAGCTATCATCATTGCGATGATCTTCGAATTTGCAGGTGCTTACCTTGCAGGCGGTGAAGTAACCGACACTATCCGTAAAGGTGTAATCGAAACTTCTTTATTTGCTAGTCAACCAGATGTTCTTGTCTACGGCATGATGTCTGCGCTTTTAGCAGCAGGTACATGGCTGCTTCTTGCTTCTTACATGGGCTGGCCAGTATCAACGACTCACTCAATCATCGGTGCAATCATTGGTTTTGCATGCGTATCAGTAGGTACTGAAGCGGTTGACTGGGGCAGCGTTCAAGGCATTGTTGGTAGCTGGATTATTACGCCAGTGATTTCAGGTTTCTTTGCTTACGTTATCTTTGTCAGCGCACAGCGCCTGATTTTTGATACTGAGAACCCTCTGTTTAACGCGAAACGTTTTGTACCTGTTTACATGTTCATCACAACAATGGTGATTGCACTTGTAACCATCAAAAAAGGTCTAAAACACGTTGGTCTTCACCTGACCAATGGTGAAGCCTGGATGTGGGCAGCAGCAGTTTCAGCACTTGTGATGATTGGCGGCTACGTATACATCCAGAAAAAATTCGCTAATCGCGAAGAAGACCGCAGCTTTTCTGGCGTGGAAGGTATCTTCAGCGTTCTGATGGTTATCACCGCTTGTGCGATGGCATTTGCACACGGTTCAAACGACGTTGCAAACGCCATTGGTCCACTGTCTGCTGTCGTATCGACTGTTGAACACATGGGCGAAATCAGCACGAAAAGCACCATCGCTTGGTGGATTCTACCTCTTGGTGGTATTGGTATCGTGGTCGGTCTTGCAACACTAGGTCACAAAGTAATGGCAACCGTTGGTACAGGCATCACTGAGCTAACGCCTAGCCGCGGTTTTGCAGCACAGCTAGCAACAGCATGTACGGTAGTTCTAGCGTCTGGTACAGGCCTGCCAATTTCAACCACTCAAACATTGGTTGGTGCGGTTCTCGGTGTTGGCTTTGCTCGTGGTATCGCAGCACTGAACCTAGGCGTAGTTCGTAACATCGTGGCATCATGGATCGTTACACTACCAGCGGGTGCGTTATTGGCCGTAGTATTCTTCTACGGACTTCAAGCGATGTTCGCTTAAGACACTCGTCAATAGAATGTAAGCGCTTTGTCATTATTGACTCAAACGCACAGAAAGGGAGGCTTTGCCTCCCTTCTTTGTTGCACCGAAGTTTGAAACTGCATACTATTCGTCTATTTCCGGCTCCAATCATTCGGTGCCAACGCTGTCTCCAAGAAAAATCGTTAAGGGATTTACTGTGAAAAAACTAATCATCACGGTTTTGTTTACTTTGCTAGCAGCGCCAGCGGCCCTAGCAGCAGACCGTTATATTTCTGATGACCTCTTCACTTTTATGCACTCAGGTCCAAATAACACCTACCGTATTATTGGTAGTGTTAACGCCGGTTCTAAAGTACAACTGATTAAAACCAACCGAGATACTGGCTACACGCAAGTTCGTGATGACCGTGGTCGCACTGGTTGGGTACAAAGCAAGTTTGTGACAAACCAAGAGAGCATGGCAATTCGCCTTCCTCGCATTGAGAAAGAGCTAGCCGAAGTAAAAGAGCAGCTTGCTAATGCTCGTCAAACTTCTGATGCAGAGAAAGCAGGTCTTGTTACCTCTCTCGAAACACGTAACCAACAAATTTCAGATCTAGAAAATAAATACTCTGAGATCAGTGATCAGCTTACTTCTGTTGAAACAGAAAACCGCGAGCTACGCGCAAAGCTGGATACACAAAAAGATGACATGCTGCTTAAGTACTTCACTTATGGCGGCGGTGTTGCAGGTTTAGGTTTACTATTTGGTTTGATTCTTCCGCATGTCATGCCTCGTAGAAAGCGCTCTCCTGCGGGTTGGGCATAAACCCTTACGCTTTTATCTTTAAAAAGAACGCAAAAGCCAGTCGATATTGACTGGCTTTTTAGTTTGCTTCGTTTGATAGAAGTGAGTACTACTCCCCCATTGAACTAGAGGCTCGACGACGATCCGTTGCGCCATAAAGCTTGCCATCTTTTAGCTCAATTGCATTCAAACCGCTTACCACTGGAATAACGTGCACTGGGTAGCCAAGCTCCATAAACTCAGGCACCAACATTTCTGCGAACGTTTTCTTTTCCACCAGCAAACCAGTCGGGTCATAAGACTTGGTGCGGTCTATCTTAGTGCCATACTGGATGTTTGGTAAGTCAATAGCCTCTTGCGCTGATAAATTCCAATCCAGCACCCCAACCACGGTTTTGAGTACATACCCCGGGATTTGTGAACTACCTGGTGACCCAACCACCAAACGCAAGTTATCATCACTGTCCATCACCATTAATGGCGTAATAGCCGAACGTGGACGCTTGCCCGCTTCAATTGAGTTTTGCGTAGGCTTGCCGTTAACCGTTGGCTGAGGTGAGAAGTTAGCCATCTGCGCATTCAAGATAACGCCATCGACCATCACACCCGAGCCCATACCCGTTCCTACCGTGCTGGTCATCGCAATTGCATTTCCATCTCTATCGACGATAGAAATATGCCCTGTATCTTTGCTCTCGAAGCCTTGATATTGCGCATACTGAGTTTGCGTTATCTGTCCTGCTTTTGGATCCTCTTTTAAAGTGCCATTATCAGGGATTAAATCACGTCTCTGATCTAGATAGGCTTTAGACAACAACTGTTCAACTGGCGTTTCCACATAATCCGGATCTCCGGCATACGCAATACGATCGGCTTTTGCAATTCGCATCGCTTCAGTCATGAGACGCCAAGGTTCCACATCCGTTTTCGCCATATGGGCAATGTCATAGGGTGCGAGCAGTTCAAGACTCTGAGCGACCATCACACCGCCCGAAGCTGGGTAACCAAAAGAGACGATTTTATTCCCACGGTAGTCGCTCTCAATGATGTCACGCTGCTTCACTTGGTAATGTTTAAAATCTTCTAAAGACAACTTCTCGTGTTGGTCATCAATACGACTATTAACCGTCTCTACGATGTGCTGACCAAGCTCACCACCATAAAGGTAACGATCGCCTTGTTGCGCGATCTTCCTCAGCGTCTCAGCCATCTTAGGGTTCTTCATCAAGGTTCCCGTCGGCTTAATATCGTCCGCTTGCCAATACAAGGCTTTCACTTCCGGATCTTGCTCAAGTCGGCTTTGCTCTCTTACTACGATGTCGTAGGTGTAGCTGTTCATCGCGTACCCATTGCTCGCCAATGTAATCGCCGGCTTAATCAGCTCTGCCCATGGCAACTTGCCGTATTGTTCATGAGTGGTGTAAAGCAACCGCAATGTGCCCGGAACCGCAACAGAACGAGGGCCTAATATTTCGTTGCGACTGAGTACTTCCCCATTCTCAACAAACATTTCAGGGTTCGCGCTAGAGGGCGCTTCATCTCGACCATCAAGGGCCAGAAATTTTTTCTCGTCATGTTGATAAAACAGCGCGAAAGTCCCGCCGCCAATTCCGGTCATATCTGGCTCAACGACAGACATCACCATCTGCATCGCGACCATAGCATCAACAGCGTTACCGCCTTCTTTCAATATTGAGTAACCGGTACTGCTCACGTAAGGATTCGTCGCACTGACCATGAAATCTTGCCCGCGACTATCTGGTGTAACTGGGAATGGGTCTGGCTTTGCTGCATAGCTTGTCGATGCAACAATGCTTAAAGAAAAAATCAGAATACGCATGTGTCTCTGTTTAGGCTCCTATTATGTGATGGGGTCTAACGTGGACCAAGTCATTACTCCGAAGTTCGTGAAGATGGTGTCTTTTTACACAACGCTGACTGGAATCGCGCTATCAATAGATGAATGATATTGGTGCTATTTAAACGACTGAGAAAAGCTATATTTTGCTTGTTTGAGTATCTAAAAATCATCACCAGAATAGATGCAAAAGATGCTCTGAAAAATAAAAAGCCAGCGATATGATTTCGCTGGCTTGATGTGTTTCTACAAGAGTTACCCTTTCCACTCATACAACGCTGGTATACGAATTTGCTCACCTTGGAACTCAACAATCACAGCTTGCGGTTGTATTTCTCTTAGAGTGACCTGATCATCAACGACATCCCCTTGATGATACTCAACATTGTTAATTTTCACCCAACGGCGATTTTCATCACTAGCGTACATATGGGTTTGCAAATTAAGCGCAGGTAGACGCCCTTGCCACTGGTGAGCGTTGCGCTCTAAATCGTTCACGCGTGCCGTTTGTGATGACGAATTGTCATCATCTCGGGATAAGGCATTTTCGACCTTCCTAGCTAAATCAGGAGATAATGAGGATAAATCCAGATCATCCAAAGACAACCCGAGGTCCTCTTCAGCAGCAGAAGTCGTTTGGGTTGATGCTGAGTTGCGTGTTTCATCTCTGCTTGGTGTATGGCTCGTGTATTCATCGGGGGTGGTAAATGTACCAAAATCACGCGATAGCTCTGCACTTGGCCACTCTCTTGGCAATTGGGCCAACTGGGTGTTCTCTGGATAGTCTAATACTTTGAAAGGTGATACCACTTCGACCTTTTCTATCGGGGACGTTGTATCTACTTCAACACTCGGTGCAAAGAGATCTAAGTACCAAGCGACTCCAATAGCAGAAGCAGTGATTGGCAGCAAGAACAGACCTATATGTTTCACAGCTGACATTATGCGTCCTCCTTCTCGATTCTCGCCAGTTGAGGCGCATCTGGCTGAACATTTTGCTGAAGTCGGTCTAGCGTTCGCTTACCTGCAATACCATCGACACCAATTCCTTGCCAGCGTTGAAATAACTCGACTCGCTCTTTCATCGCACCATCAAAAATAGACGTTTCAAGCAGTGGCTCACTCACCGCTTCTGCTAATAATCGGTCTAATACTTCAATCGCAGGGCCTTCCATGTCTAAACGTAATGTTTCATTCAGCGGAGCATGCCACAGTTCGATAATATTGCCCTGCCACAACGGCTTTAGCCACGAAACTGGCAGACGGAGACGCTGCTTACCATTGAGCACTTCAGCTTGATCATTACCGACGGCATATAGAATGACATACCCAACATCACCTTGATAATTCAACTCCAAGATCACAGGGCGATTTTGTTGCATCAACAGCGGCCAAGTCGCCATTTTTCGCTCACAACGCATAGTCGACTGCGGTTCTGACAAACAAAGATTATCGCGAACCGATGCTTGATATCCCCACAAACGATACAAATCATTTACAGCGAGGTTCGACTGTTTTTGTGTTAACAATAAATCACGCTGCTCATCCGTTAACTGTTGGCTGACGACGGTTGGTGTTGGCTCTACTCTTGGCTCCGTCACTTGTGTCAACACTGACGTCGCTTGAGCTGGCATATAATTCACGACCGCCCACCCCGTACTTAATGCAGCAATAAGGCCTACCGTGACAGAGCCCCAAGCAGGCCAACGGAAAGTCCGGCGCTCTTTTTTATCTTGCTGATAAATATCTGCCTGAAACTGCATCACCTCTTCACAGGCCTGCTGAACGGTTTGCTTATCCACAACCACATTACCCTGGTGATAACTAATGTTGAGGGATTTGTCACAGATAAGGTTGATGAGCCGCGGTATACCGTGACTGTATTTGGCTATAAGTTTACAAGAAGCACGATTAAACAGTTGCTGGTCGCCACCTGCTGTATGTAGTCGAAATGCGATGTAATCTTCTGTCTCTTTTTCATCCAACGGCAACAGGTGATAACGCCCGGTAATACGCTGGGCAAGTTGGCGTAGTTGTGTTGTTTGTAATAACCGCTGCAATTCAGGCTGCCCGACCAACAACACTTTGAGCAATTTTCTGGTATCGGTTTCCAAGTTGGTCAACAAGCGCAACTGCTCTAGAACGTCGGCAGCAAGGTGTTGAGCCTCATCAATGACCAGCAATGTCTGCCAGCCTGAACGATAATTACGCAGCAAATATTGATGGATAACCTGGTTTAGCTGTTTGAGGTTTGCATCTGGCGGATAGGTGATTTTGAACTCATCGCAAATGGCTTCGAGCAAGTCTCTACTCGAAAACGTGGGATTGAGAATAAGACCCGCTTTGGTGTTATCACCCAAATTCGCCAGCATCGCTTTTGCGACGGTCGTTTTGCCTGTACCTACTTCGCCAGTAAGCATAGCAAAGCCACCGCCATCGCCTAGCCCAGCTTGGAGATGTGTGATTGCCTCTTTGTGACGTTGGCTTAAATACAAATAACGTGAGTTTGGAACAATCGAAAATGGTTGTTCGACAAACCCAAAAAAGTCCTTATACATTAGGCTCTCCAGCTAAAAAACCACCTGGGAATAGTCAGACATGGTATAAACGCTCTTCTTCTATTCTTAGGAGTAAAGAAAAGTACCATTGCTTGCTACAATGTCCAACGGCATATCCATAAATTAAGAGGTAATTCGTGCAAGTTTATTTAGTAGGTGGCGCAGTTCGAGATAAATTGCTCGGAATTGATAGTTATGACAACGACTGGGTGGTCGTAGGCGCGACGCCTGAGATGATGCTGTCCCAAGGATACACCGCCGTTGGTAAAGACTTTCCTGTATTTCTGCATCCCAAAAGTAAAGAAGAATATGCCCTTGCACGAACAGAGAGAAAGTCAGGTTCTGGTTACACTGGTTTTGAATGTTTCTTCGATCAAAACGTCACCTTAGAAGAAGATTTGATACGTCGTGATTTAACCATTAACGCGATGGCAATGGAGAGTGATGGCACGATCCATGACCCATATGGTGGCCAGCAAGATCTCAACGATAAACTGCTACGCCATGTATCAGACGCCTTTATTGAAGACCCTCTACGCGTTTTACGTGTCGCTCGCTTCGCAGCGAAGCTTGCTGATCTAAACTTTACGGTTGCCGACGAAACCATGCGGTTAATGCGTCACATGGCAGAGTCCGGAGAGCTGAGCACACTGACTCCCGAGCGTGTTTGGCAAGAATGGCATAAATCTCTCTCTACTCCTCGCCCTGATATTTTCTTATCGGTTCTACGAGACTGTGGTGCATTAACCGTGGTGTTACCTGAAATTGATGCACTATTTGGCGTACCTCAACCTGAGAAGTGGCATCCAGAAATCGATACTGGCATCCATACTTTGATGGTGGCAGAGCAAGCCGCAAAATTGAGTAACTCACTCCCCGTCAGGTTTGCCGCCCAAGTGCATGACTTGGGTAAGGGCGTGACGCCAGAGAGCGAATGGCCAAGCCACAAAATGCATTGCCATACAGGATTAAAACTGATCAAAAAGCTGTGCGAACGTGTCCGGGTACCAAATGAGTTTCGTGATTTAGCCTTGATGGTGTGCGAACAGCACTCCAATATTCATCGCGCGGCTGAACTTAAACCACAAACCATAATTAAAATACTCAATAAGCTTGATGGGTGGCGTAAGTCCGAACGTCTGCAAGATATCTTGCTTTGCTGCCAAGCGGATCACGCTGGTCGTAAAGGACTGGAAACGCAACCATATCCACAGGCGGATATTTTTAGGCAAGCCTACCAAGCAGCAGCGGCAGTTGACGTTCAAACCATAATCAAAGAGGGCTTTAAAGGCCCTGCGATTCGTGACGAGCAAGAAAAGCGACGTATTGAAGCAGTGAAAGCAGTACTTAAGAAGTAACGAACAAACAAAAACGCCCGCGGATTTCGCGGGCGTTTTTCGTTAGCATCAATTATGCACTTAATAGAAAAGCGAACAAACCGACGCCCAAAATGAGACGGTAAATCACAAACGGTGTCATGCCCATGCGTGAAATCATCTTCAAGAAGAAGTGGATACAGATGTACGCACTGATAAACGATGTGATAATGCCAGTAAGTAAGAAACCAACATGGACAGGTTCACCACTGGTCACTAACTTCATGCCTAAGTAGCTACCAGCTAATGTAATGATTGGGATCGACATTAAAAACGAAAATCGGGCAGCCGCTTCTCGAGTAAAGCCAAGGTAAAGCGCTGCTGTGATGGTCGCCCCTGAACGTGAAGTTCCAGGAATCATCGCTAAGGCTTGAGCAATACCGATAAATACAGCTTTCTTCCAACCCGTTTGGTATTCATCGGCAACGAGTTTAGCGTTTTTGTCTACCCACCATAGCAACAAGCCAAATACGATCGTGGTAGTCGCGATGACGTAAGCGCTACGTAGATACACTTCAATGATGTCTTTCATCAATAGACCGAACACACAAGCTGGAATCGTCGCAATCACGATCATCCAAGCCAATTTAGCTTCTTTACTGCGATCTCCTTTAAAGATCGAAGCAAATAACGCTTGAAACAAAGTGATTACTTCATGACGAAAATAGATCACGACAGCCATTAATGTACCGACGTGAACAGCAACATCAAAGGCCAGACCTTGGTCTTCCCATCCTAAAATAGCGGAAGGCAGGATCAAATGGGCAGAGCTTGAGATAGGCAAAAACTCTGTCAGCCCCTGAATCAGAGCCAAAATAAAGGCTTCAAAATAACTCATGTAAACAACTCAAATTAAAAATGAAAGGAAACGGGTTTGAGCGAATCGACTGGCTGCATAGCATGCCAAATGTCTGCGACTGTGCGTCCATCGCCTGGGATCACTAATTGCGGTTCGAGATCATACAGCGGCTTTGTGACAAAAGGATATTTGTAGATATCACTGCGAGGTAGCTCAGGTTTTTTCTTGGAGACGCGCTCACCGAACAACACTATATCGAGATCCAGTGTTCGATCCTGATACTTTTGCGCGTTTTCTTCGCGTCCCCACTTAAATTCAATCTCGCGTAGTTGATGGCTCAACTCTTCTAATGACAACTCGGTACGCATTGCAACGACAAAGTTGTAGAAATTCTTGCTGCTAAAACCAATAGGTTCACATTCATATATCGGTGATACGAGGAGATTTTCTCCAAGCCGTTGCAGCTCCTGATACGCAGCAAGCACATGTTGCTCTCTTTCTACGTTCGTCCCAACACCGATATAGGTGGTGATCATGCTCGGCCTCGCTCAATCACCACACCAACAGCACGTGCTTGTGGCACGGCGCCAGGTTTCGCTAGGCGGATTTTCACCCAAGGCACAGAGAAACGCTGCATGATAAGCTCTGCTACTTCTTCAGCCACGCGCTCGACCAATAAGAAACGACCATTTTCAATGTGGTTAAGTACCGCCTCACTCACCTGCGAATAATCCAGTGCATCTTGCACATCATCACTTTTGCCCGCAGGTTTATTATCGTGTGCCATTTCAATATCTAGAACCAACTTTTGTTTGATTTGTTGTTCCCAGTCGTACACGCCAATGGTGGTGATTACTTCCAACTGTTCAATAAAAACTTTATCCAGAGCCATCTTATGTCCTTCTATTACAGAGGTCGGATACCCGTGAGGGGTAATTTGATCGTAGTATTCTATACCTAAGTAACATTTACTTTGGTCATCACAATGTTACTTAGGTATAAACTGCGAAAGCATCTTTATATACAAGAAATCACATAATGCAAGCTCTATCACAGTGAGGATTTCTGCATTATGTAAATTCGGGGTATGATAGCAACTACGCGGGAACCGAGCATTAAATTCCAATCCATCAAGGACTTCTATGGACGCACTGGCACTGATAATGACAATGGCCGCCTATTTATTAGGTTCGGTTTCCAGTGCGGTTTTGATCTGTCGACTCTTAAAACTGCCAGACCCACGCAGTGTGGGATCTAACAATCCTGGAGCAACGAACGTATTGCGTATTGGCGGACGAGGAGCCGCTGTTTCAGTCTTGTTGTGCGATATGCTCAAAGGCACTATCCCCGTGTGGGGCGGATACTTTCTTGGTATCGACCCTATCATTCTTGGCGTCATCGCCATTGCTGCCTGTCTTGGCCACATGTACCCCATCTTTTTCCACTTTAAAGGCGGAAAAGGTGTCGCAACCGCGCTTGGCGCTATCGCTCCGATTGGTTTGGACTTAACTGGATTGGTAATGTTAACTTGGCTGTCAGTAGCCGCGCTATTCCGCTATTCATCCTTAGCGGCTCTCGTCACGGTTTTGGTCACTCCGTTTTATACTTGGATGTTTAAACCGCAATACACGTTACCTGTTGCTATGCTGTGCTGCTTAATCGTATTTAAGCATCATCAAAATATTCGGCGGCTTTTATCTGGCGACGAGCCAAAAATCGGCGAGAAAAAACTGACACAAAAAAACTCGGCTTAATGCCGAGCTTTTCGTTTAAAGAAGGATGCATTGGTTACGCATGAACTCGATTCAGGAAGTTCAACAACATCTGGTTGACGAACTCAGGTTGTTCTAAACAACTGATATGTCCCGCTTGGGGAATCTCCACCAACTCACTGCCTGTGATACAGTCTTTCATTAAATAAGATTCAAAAACTGGACGTGGTTTATCTTCACAGCC
This sequence comes from Vibrio sp. 2092, assembly GCF_033339635.1. NCBI lineage: Bacteria > Pseudomonadati > Pseudomonadota > Gammaproteobacteria > Vibrionales > Vibrionaceae > Vibrio > Vibrio sp. 2092. Next base: position 43,253 of record NZ_JAWOUY010000006.1, read on the forward strand.
CACTGCAATTAACGTCGGCAGAGCAAATTTTTCCGAATCCTCAATCACATCCCGGCGACCAAACACCATACGCCCTATGCGAGCGACTTCCACCGCACGCTCACCGTTCAGCTCTTCTAAACTGCGTTTGAATGAAGCGACAAGTTCAGGGTTATCCTGATTGACGTTGTTGGCAAAGAACAGCGGCACAACGGCTTCAATAATTGGCGCAGGCACTGCTTGGACTTGGCTGATGGTATCAAGCATTGCAAAATACTTCTTATACGTAACTTCTGGCTCCCAGCCAATGAAGGTATCCATCAATACCAGTGACTTAACACGTTGCGGCGCTTGAGCCGTTAGCTCTGCTCCCCACATGCCGCCAACAGATAAGCCCACTATCGAGAACTCTTCGATATCTAAATGATCCATCAATGCCAACATATGCTGTGCATAGTCGGCCAATGACTGTGTCGATGCAGGTGCAGCGTCCGATTCACCATGTGCCCAAAGATCTGGCACAATACAACGGAATGACTGGCTTAAAACCTCAACTTGTGGCGCCCACATTTGGCTATCCCAAAGGTAACTATGACCAAATAGAAGCACAGGGCCCTCACCTTTATCTAGATAAGCAAGTTGCTGACCTTCAATTTCAAACTTATTCATTGTTATATCCATTTCTTATTCTTCCACGTCATCCTAGCACTGAAACAATAGCGAACTGATCGCATCAGTCAGAATGTAAAACGAGGCGGTTCATTGAATAATTAAAAATAAAGGCCTCTGAGGAGCAGAGACCTTTATTACACAGAACCGGTTTCAAACCTACCGCATAAATTTGACTAAGCGACAGGTGTTAGTTGATCAATTGGCCAACGTGGACGAGCCTCTACTGACATATCAGCCACTTCGCCATTCTTCAAGCGCTGCATGCCTGCGTAAGCGATCATCGCACCGTTATCTGTACAGAACTCAGTACGTGGGTAGTAAACTTCGCCACCAACTTTCTTCGCTAACTTCTCTAACTCAGCTCGCAAACGACGGTTAGCACTCACACCACCAGCAATAACAATACGTTTCATGCCTGTTTGCTCAAGCGCGCGCTTACATTTAATAGCCAACGTAGCACACACAGCTTCTTCAAATGCTAATGCGATGTCCGCGCGAGTTTGCTCGTCATCACCGTTTGCAGCAATCGTGTTAGCCGTAAAGGTTTTTAGACCAGAGAAACTCATGTCCAAACCTGGCACATTCGTCATTGGGCGCGGGAACTTAAAGCGGCCCTGTGTACCTTTTTCCGCCAGTTTAGATAATAGTGGACCGCCTGGGTAATCCAAACCCATTAGCTTCGCTGTTTTATCAAACGCTTCGCCCGCCGCATCATCAATCGACTCACCTAGAATTTTGTACTCACCGATGCCTCTCACCTCCACCATCATAGAGTGACCGCCCGATACTAATACCGCCACAAACGGGAACGGTGGAGGGTTATCTTCCAACATTGGGGCCAATAGGTGACCTTCCATATGATGAACAGGTACCGCTGGCACTCCCCAAGCATAAGCAATACTGCGACCGATAGTCGCACCCACTAATAGCGCCCCAACAAGACCAGGCCCCGCGGTATACGCGACACCATCGATGTCTTTTGAAGTTAAGTTCGCTTCTCTTAGTGCCTCTTTAATAAGAGGAATGGTTTTCTTTACGTGGTCACGTGAAGCCAACTCAGGCACCACACCGCCGTAATCTGCGTGCAGTTTTACTTGGCTGTATAGCTTGTGTGACAAGAGACCGTTTTCATCGTCATAAATTGCGATGCCAGTCTCGTCACAAGAGGTTTCAATACCAATAATGCGCATGGTTTTCTCAGTATGCTTTCTGTATAGAGGAAATTTGGGCGTCATATTACCTCGCCTTGGTGCTGCAAACAAATTTTGTACAGACAATAATCGACAAAAGGCTTTACAAAGTAGTTGTGATCGGATTAAAATTCCGCACCATTTTTGATCAAGCTGGTAAGAGACCTAACAATTGTGATTTGGTCTGTTGAATACCAGCGTTAACGAATAACCCCTGAGGTGAAAGGCATATGCCAGTAGTTAAAGTACGTGAAAACGAACCGTTCGACGTTGCTCTACGTCGTTTTAAGCGCTCTTGCGAAAAAGCAGGTATCCTTTCTGAAGTGCGTCGTCGTGAGCACTACGAAAAACCAACTACAGTTCGCAAACGCGCTAAAGCAGCAGCTCAAAAGCGTCACGCTAAGAAGCTAGCTCGCGAAAACGCTCGTCGCGTTCGCCTGTACTAATAACTGAGCTCCAAAAGGAATTTAGTTATGGCTCTGATTGATCAACTCAAAGAAGAGCAAAAATTAGCGATGAAAGCCAAGGACAAATTGCGCCTTGGTACTATTCGTTTAGCCCTATCAGCAATCAAGCAACGTGAAGTTGACGAACAGATTACTCTGAACGATGACGACATTCTTGCAGTATTGACCAAGATGGTTAAACAACGTCGCGACTCTGTAACGCAGTTTGAAGCAGCGGGTCGTCAAGATCTTGCTGATGCGGAACAAGCAGAAATTACCGTTCTTGAGGACTTTATGCCTCAACCACTGACAGACGAAGAAGTAGCGGCTCTCATCGAGAACGCGATTGCTGAATCTGGCGCAGCTGGCATGCAAGACATGGGCAAAGTAATGGGCGTTCTGAAACCGCAAATTCAAGGGCGTGCAGATATGGGTAAAGTAAGCGGTTTAGTTCGCGCTAAATTGGCTTAAGGTACCCCACCCAATTGCAGCAAGCCGTGCTATCCTTTGGAGCGCACGGCTTGTTTGTATCTGGATGGATGGAATGAAATCAATGGGCAATACGCTCATTCTTTTAAGGCATTCACTCCACTCATCATCTTCTTTTTTTGTTAGGTTTTATGGCTGGACACATCCCTCGCAGTTTTATCGATGACCTTCTAGCTCGACTTGATATTGTCGATATCATCGACGCACGTGTGAAACTTAAGAAAAAAGGCAAAAACTACGGCGCATGCTGCCCTTTCCACAACGAAAAGACCCCCTCATTCAGTGTCAGTCAAGAAAAGCAGTTCTACCATTGTTTTGGTTGTGGCGCGCATGGAAATGCCATCGATTTTTTGATGGAATTCGACCGACTAGAATTCGTCGAAGCCATTGAAGAACTCGCTTCATACTTGGGTTTAGATGTTCCTCGCGAACAACGTAGCGGCGGTAATGGTTCGTTTCAATCAGGCCCACAAGCAAGCAGCAGTGAAAAACGTAACCTATACGACTTAATGGGCAGCATTGCTCAATTTTATCGTAACCAACTCAAACAGCCAGCAAGTAAGGTGGCGATTGAGTATCTAAAAGATCGCGGCCTGTCTGGTGAAATCGTCCAGAAGTTTGGCATCGGCTATGTGGCTGATGAATGGGATTTAGTTCGTAAGAACTTTGGCCAAAATAAAGAAAACCAAGACATGCTCGTCACTGGCGGTATGTTGATTGAAAACGATAAAGGCAACCGCTACGACCGATTCCGTGGTCGAGTGATGTTTCCTATTCGAGACAGACGCGGCCGAGTAATAGGCTTTGGTGGTCGAGTATTAGGTGATGGGACACCAAAATATCTCAACTCACCCGAAACCCCGATATTTCATAAAGGTAAAGAGTTGTATGGCCTTTATGAAGTACTACAAGCGTACCGTGAGCCACCACAAATTTTAGTGGTTGAAGGCTATATGGATGTTGTCGCGCTTGCTCAATATGGCGTAGATTATTCCGTTGCCTCATTGGGAACCTCGACAACGGGCGATCACTTGCAAGTGTTATTCAGGCAAACAAGCACCGTCGTGTGTTGTTATGACGGTGACCGCGCAGGCCGTGAAGCCGCGTGGCGTGCCATGGAAAATGCATTGCCTTACCTAACGGATGGTCGCCAGTTAAAATTCATGTTTTTGCCGGATGGAGAAGATCCCGACTCTTATATCCGACAAAACGGAAAACAAGCATTTGAGCAGCAAGTGTCTAATGCGATGCCCTTGTCTGAATTCATGTTCAGCTCATTGACTCAGCAGGTCGATATGAGCACGAAAGAAGGCATGGCAAAACTGAGTACTCTTGCGGTTCCTCTCATTGATAAAGTCCCTGGCGGCACTTTAAGACTATACTTGAGAGAATTGCTTGGCCGCCGTTTGGGTTTGGTTGATGAACGCCAACTACAGCAGCTAATTTCAAAACAAGGTAAAGAGGATAAAAGGCCTCAACCTCATAAAGAAATCAAGCGAACGCCGATGCGAGAAGTGATCGCGTTACTGATTCAAAACCCACAATACGTAAGTATGGTGCCAGATCTAACTAGCGTTAGAGATTTGCCCATTCCTGGTCTAAGTTTATTTGTTGATGTACTTGATAAATGCCAAGCGCATCCCCATATCAACACAGGCCAATTATTAGAGCATTGGCGAAACAGCCAAAATGAGACCCTTCTGTCTCGTCTCGCGAGTTGGGACATTCCACTCGATGAGGACAACCAAGAAGAAATCTTTTTAGACTCACTGGATAAAATTATTGCCCAGTGCGTAGAAAAACAAATTGAAAACCTGCAGGCCAAAGCAAGAAGTGTCGGTTTATCAGCCGAAGAGAAAAGGGAGCTGCTAGCACTTATGCTAGATTTAAAAGCGTAACCCTGTTTAATTAGTCAGCAACGATTTAATTTGTTATAGTAAGTGGTTTGCATTTCGCATACTGATTCCTTCACCAGATTACGAAGTTGGATACCGTCTATGGATCACAATCCGCAGTCACAGCTAAAGTCACTTGTTATTAAAGGCAAGGAACAAGGCTATCTGACCTACGCCGAAGTAAATGACCACCTACCTGCTGAAATCGTAGATTCAGAACAGGTAGAAGACATCATTCAGATGATCAACGACATGGGCATTAAGGTAGTAGAAACTGCTCCTGATGCTGATGATTTAGCACTGAACGATGACACAAATATTACCGATGAAGATGCAGCCGAAGCTGCAGCCGCTGCACTTTCTAGCGTAGAGAGTGAGATTGGTCGTACAACAGACCCAGTACGTATGTACATGCGTGAGATGGGTACTGTCGAACTTCTAACTCGCGAAGGCGAAATCGACATCGCAAAACGTATTGAAGAAGGTATTAACCAAGTTCAATCGTCTGTTGCTGAATACCCAGGCACAATTCCGTACATTCTTGAGCAATTTGACAAAGTTCAAGCTGAAGAACTACGTCTTACAGACCTAATTTCAGGTTTTGTAGATCCAGATGCTGACGACACCGCTGCACCAACGGCAACACACATCGGTTCTGAACTGACTGAATCTCAGTTAGAAGAAGAAGACGATGAAGACGTTGATGACGACGAAGATAGCGATGACGATTCAGATGATTCTGAAGAAGATGTAGGTATCGATCCAGAATTAGCGCTAGAGAAATTCAACCAACTACGCAGCACCTATCAAAATCTTCAATTAGCAATCAACGAGTACGGCTATAACAGCCCGAAAGCAACCGTTGCTAATGAAATGATGCTAGACGTATTCCGCGAGTTTCGTCTAACGCCTAAACAGTTTGATCACCTAGTGAATGAACTGCGTACTGCTATGGATCGCGTTCGTACACAAGAGCGTCTGATCATGAAGTCAGTGGTTGAATACGGCAAAATGCCGAAGAAATCATTCATCGCGCTGTTCACTGGTAATGAATCAAGTGAAGCTTGGCTGGATGAAGTTCTTGCTTCAGACAAGCCATACGCTGAAAAGATCAAACGTAACGAAGAAGAAATCCGTCGTTCAATCGCTAAGCTAAAAATGATTGAAGAAGAGACTTCTCTAAACGTACAGAACATTAAAGACATCAGCCGTCGTATGTCTATCGGTGAAGCAAAAGCTCGCCGTGCGAAGAAAGAGATGGTTGAAGCGAACTTGCGTCTTGTAATTTCTATCGCGAAGAAATACACCAACCGTGGCCTACAGTTCTTGGATCTGATCCAGGAAGGTAACATCGGTCTGATGAAAGCGGTAGATAAGTTCGAATATCGTCGTGGTTACAAGTTCTCGACTTACGCAACGTGGTGGATCCGTCAGGCAATCACTCGTTCAATCGCGGACCAAGCACGTACGATTCGTATCCCGGTACACATGATCGAAACGATCAACAAGCTAAACCGTATTTCTCGTCAAATGTTGCAAGAGATGGGTCGCGAGCCACTACCGGAAGAACTGGCAGAGCGCATGCAAATGCCAGAAGACAAGATTCGTAAAGTTCTAAAAATCGCTAAAGAGCCTATCTCAATGGAGACACCAATCGGTGACGACGAAGATTCGCATCTAGGTGATTTTATCGAAGATACAACGCTAGAACTTCCGCTAGATTCTGCAACAGCAACTAGCCTTAAAGTGGCAACAAAAGACGTGCTTGCAGGTCTAACACCACGTGAAGCGAAAGTACTTCGTATGCGCTTTGGTATTGACATGAACACTGACCATACTCTAGAAGAAGTTGGTAAGCAGTTCGACGTTACTCGTGAGCGTATCCGTCAGATCGAAGCAAAAGCACTACGTAAACTTCGTCACCCAAGCCGCTCAGAGACTCTGCGCAGCTTCCTAGACGAATAATCGCAGCGCATACAAGCTTTTAGAAATCAAAAAAGGTGACTTTAGGTCACCTTTTTTATTATCTACTGTTCTAAGTGGATAAAAACTAAGCGCAATTGCCCTAGTTGGTATCTAGACACCTTGCAACGCTTCCCCTATAATCGTTGTCCTATTAAGGCCCCTTAGCTCAGTGGTTAGAGCAGTCGACTCATAATCGATTGGTCCGCAGTTCAAGTCTGCGAGGGGCCACCATATTTCGAAAGGCGTAGCAGGTTAATACCTACTACGCCTTTTTTGTATCTTATATCTTTGGGTACAGTTTCGGTTGCGGTAACTCGTCACTAACCTCGTAATAGCTTTTCTTCTTCCCCTCTTCTTTAACTATTATCTGGCTTTCTATACGAGCAATAGAAACAAAATGTCTGCTCGTGATTTAAACCATTGACCCTCAGACAACTTCTGATAGTATGGACATATAAACGTATGGACGTCTAAATCAAAAATGGAGCTACAATGAAAAGTATTGGTCACTTAAAGAAACTAGCTTTGATTCTCACGGCAGTAGTCGGCTTAAGCGCTTGTGGAGAAAAAGATGACTCTGTCATTAAAGTGGGCGCGACAGTTGGACCACATGCACAAGTAGTCGAGGCGGTAGCGAAGGAGGCAGCGAAGCAAGGTTTGAATGTCGAAGTCATTGAGTTTTCTGACTACGTGACACCTAATGCCGCTCTTAGCGATGGTAGCATCGATATTAATAGCTATCAGCACCAGCCATTTTTAGACAACTTCAACAGTAGCCATAACGCCCAATTAGTATCAATTGGTCAGTCCATTCTTATGCGTATGGGGCTTTATTCCAATAAGTATCGCTCACTGCAAGAGCTTCCAAACAATGCACGTATAGCGCTTCCAAATGACCCTACCAACGGTGGTCGTGGTCTGTTGCTACTCGCCGATGCAGGTTTAATTGAGCTGAAACAGGGTGTTGGCCATAAAGCCGCCCTAACTGATATCACAAAAAACGCAAAATCATTTGAATTTGTCGAGGTAGATGCCGCTCAGCTACCAAGAACATTAGATGATGTGGACGCGGCTGCGATTACAATGAACTACGTAATGTCTTCTGGTTTAGATCCGAAGAAACAAAGTATCTATCTTGAAGCAAAAGACGCCCCATTAGCAGTCATGGTCATCGCCACTCGTGACGCAGACAAAAATAATGAAGCGTATAAAAAGTTCGTTTCTATTTATCAATCTCAAGCGATTCGTGATTATCTCGATCGCACTTTCAAAGGCACAATCGAAGCAGCTTTTTAATCAATAAAGCAGCGAATACTTTGCCCCACGAATCAGATAGAAAAGAGGCTAATGTTTTCTCATAGCCTCTTCTTTTCATTACTCACTAAATCGACTCATTGTCGACTTTCAGCCTCTAACTTCATTGCCAAATAAGCTTGATCAGCAGAAACCAATTCAGGGCGGTTAATCAACTTCCAGAGGAAGTATGGTGGGATTAAAAATACGATGAAGTAGAGAGATTCATGGAAAAAAACATCGGCTATCGTTTGCTGATGCTCCCAAAGTGCCGTCAGTGCGAAGAGCTCTAACATCACGCCTAATACGCCAAAGACGACAGAGACAACAATCGCTAAACCCAGTAGTTCTCTAACAAAGTGCTTGTATGCCATGATACTAATTCCTTCTAGCAATAAGTCATACTAACTTACGCTCATAAGAAACAAGTGAGCTTGATTATTATCAAACTCACCTCATCACTGTTAAGAACTTAGTTTTATAAAAAAGTACTTGTATATAGCGTCATCGAAGACTGATTTCCCTATCACAGAGCATAGATACCTCTACAAATAGAAGGTGATGGAACGACCAACTATTGACTATATGAGCGCAACTTTAATCAGATAAGTAATATTGAACCGTCGATACCACTCGTACTTTCTTAATGTAAGGCGTATTGCTGTCTCGGTCATAAATCGAGAACTGCCCTTGAGTTGCACGTTTGATCTTACCCAGTGAACTTTGTGAGTCTGTCGCAAATTTCTCAGCCACTTCACGCGCATTCTTAGTCGCTTCTTCGATCATGTCTGGCTTCACATCATTCAGCTTAGTAAAGCTGTACTCAACACGATTGGCATAAGGATCTTGGTTAAGCAAAACGCCTTGTTTTCCTAACTCACCTATTTCATTGATTGCCGCTCGAACAACATCAACACTCTGGCTGTAAACCGTAACGGTTCGCGAGGCCAAATAACGATACTCAATGTCTTGCTCGCTCCCATATTGCTGTGCTTTTCTGTCAATGACCGCTGGGGAAGAGAGGGAAACGCTGGTTTCAGGAAGCCCTTTGGCACTTAGAAAGTCCAAAATCAAACGGGTTTGCTGGTCAATTTCATCAAACATGGCTCCCATATCATTACTCGCTAGAGTAAATTGAATCGGCCAAATCACCGTATCAGCAGGATACTCACGCTCCGACAAACCTTTTACTGTAACGACTCTTTCATAGGCTCGGTATTTCACCGCCGTCTGCTGCATAAAATAGCCAAGGATGCCAAGACCAAGTATCAAACTTAGCCCAATCCAAAGTGCTGCTTTATTGGAAACTCGTTCCATTATTTCCCCCTGATAAATATCAACTTAGCTTAATCTTTGTTCTAAACAAGATAGCCTATCTATTGTTTTAAGAGGGAGACATAACGCGAGTTTTGATTCATAGCACAGTGATATACCGTTTTCTTTAGTCAATAAAGCTTCATTAGTTTGTCACCAAAGGCTCATGCATTTGCCTCTGAACTGTCATCTGTAATTTCTACTATCCAATCAGCAACTTGTACGCTGAGGTAAATATGGATAGTTCAACCCCTTTTCGTCTCCCTCGTAAAACGCCGTTTGGCATTGGTGAAAACGTTGCTGAATGGGCAACCGGTTTAAACCAACTTGATAAGTTCTACGCCCAACGCCCCGTTAATGCCGATACCAAAACTTTTCTCCGCTTCACGCTGGATATCTTAGGTATCGATTATCGCATTGCTCATGGTTCACTCGACTCAGTACCTAAACAAGGTGCTACCGTCATTGTGGCGAACCATCCGCTTGGTTGTGTGGAAGGCGTCATCTTGGCCGAACTCTTGTTGATGGTACGAGACGATATCCAAATTCTAGCCAATCAATACCTGAAAACCGTGCCGGAGTTAGATCAGCTCTTCATTGGTGTCGATGTGTTTGAAGGCAAAGACGCCGTCAAATCGAATATGAAGGCCCTCAGAGCGGCCAATAAACACCTCGCAAGTGGCGGCTTATTGCTTGTCTTTCCTGCCGGTGAGGTTTCCCAGTTAGTCGATGCCAAACAGCAACGCTTGGAAGATAAAGCGTGGAGTCGAAGCGTAAGCAGCCTAATCCGAAAAAACAAAGCAACGACAGTTCCGGTATTCATCAGCGGTCAAAACTCGAAACGCTTCTATATGGCAGGGAAAATCCATCCACTTTTGCGTACCCTACTGCTCGGGCGAGAACTGCTGAACAAACATGCACAAACCATCAACTTGTCTTTTGGCCAATCAATCAAATTCAAAGAAATCAGCACACTTAACGATGATCAAGTGGTGAACTATTTGCGGCTCAACACTTACTTACTCAATCGTGAAACCCAATCAGTGAAGCCCTCTTCCTCATCAGAACGGCTCTCACCAATAGCGGCAGGGTTACCCGTAGGCGAATTGCTTGAAGAGCTGAACAACTTACCAAAAGAGTCCAAGCTGCTAACAAGTGGTGAGTTCGATGTTTACTGCACGGAGTCGCAGAATATACCTTCCCTACTGCATGAAATTGGTCGCCTACGTGAGCTCAATTTTCGACAGGTTGGCGAAGGGACGGGACTAGCAATAGACATTGACCATTTCGATCATGATTACCTGCATCTGTTTGTGTGGGATAGAGAGAACCAATGCTTGGTGGGCGCGTATCGTTTAGGTCTGGTTGATCAACTGATTGAAAAGCGCGGCGTAGCAGGTCTGTATTCACGAACCTTGTTTAACTATGACCAACGCTTTATCGATCAAATGGGTAAATCCATCGAGATGGGGCGCTCGGTGATTGCGCAGCAATATCAAAAGAGCATGAGCGCGCTACTGCTGCTGTGGAAAGGCATCGCAACCTTCGTTCATCAAAACCCAGATTACACTCACCTATTTGGTCCGGTGAGCATTAGCAACGACTATAGCGATACTGCACGCCAATTGCTGGCTCAATCAATGACACTGCACCACTACGATAGCAACTGCGCAGAGTATGTCACGCCTTCTAACCCACTTCCTGAGCACCACCGTGACTGGAACACCAGCATGCTTACTGCTCTGGGAGATTTACAGTTACTATCACGCGTAATTGCCAGAATCGATGAAGGGAAAGGTGTGCCCGTGTTACTGCGTCAGTACTTAAGCCTCAATGGCAAACTGGTGTGCTTCAATGTCGACCCTGCATTCAATAATGCTCTAGATGGGTTGATTACGGTGGATTTGCGCGATGTTCAAGAAAAGACGTTGGCAAGGTATATGGGACGCGAGCAAACTCATGAATACCTCACCTACCATGCTAATTGCAACCATAAGTAAGAGCAGTGAGTAAGAAGGGAGTTGTGAGTCAATAAAAGCAGTGGATCGACTCTCTTTTACTTTTCTATCAATTAGATAAGAGCACTTCGTGAAGTACGCCGAAAAGACTTTTATAAATACATTCTATCGAAGAGTCGCAATGACATTGATCACACCAATCCCGTCACAAACTTTCACAAAACACCAAAAGCGACTCAGGTCACATTTTATATCCAGACCAAATCAACACAAAATGTGACATTGATCGTCAGTGGTATTTAATTTGAATTTCAAAAGAAATCAAAAGTGATCAAAGTCACAAAGTATTTTGATTTTAAATTTGCCAGAAGATCGAATTGATCACTAAGATTTTTATTGACAGATTTGAAAGTGGCTTTTTGTTATTAAGTTACAAGTTAATAAGTTGAACTTGGTCACTTAAAAACCGTTTCTCAGCCTAAGAAATGCGGGCGTAGATCACGAAAAACCCGTTGTCAGTTCCAATTGGAAAATGTGTGGTAAATTGATTGGGTACTAAGCAATCAAACAAACGGTTTTGGCGAACCGTTTACTACAACAAGATTCATCAGAACATCGAACGGGGAATTGTTATGATATCACCAGATGCCAAGATCAAGATACAAAATTTTGGTCGTTTTCTGTCAAACATGGTAATGCCAAACATCGGCGCGTTTATCGCGTGGGGCTTTATCACTGCTCTATTTATCCCAACTGGATGGCTACCAAACGAAACGTTAGCCTCTATGGTTGGCCCAATGATTACCTACTTGCTGCCACTACTTATCGGTTACACCGGTGGTAAATTAGTTGGTGGCGATCGTGGTGCGGTAGTCGGTGCAATCACAACAATGGGTGTGATTGTCGGTACAGACATCCCAATGTTTATGGGTGCAATGATGGTCGGCCCAATGGGCGGCTGGGCTATCAAGAAATTCGATAACTACATCGATGGTAAAGTAAAAAGTGGCTTCGAGATGTTGGTTAACAACTTCTCTGCGGGCATCATCGGCATGCTATGTGCGATCCTTGCTTTCATCTTTATCGGTCCATTCGTAAAAATTCTTTCTGGTGGCTTGGCGGCTGGCGTTAACTTCCTAGTTTCTGCTCACCTACTACCACTGACTTCAATCTTCGTTGAACCTGCGAAGATCCTGTTCCTAAATAACGCGATCAACCACGGTATCTTCTCTCCACTGGGTATCCAACAAGCGTCTGAGACAGGTCAATCGATCTTCTTCCTAATCGAAGCAAACCCAGGTCCTGGTCTAGGTATCCTGCTAGCTTACATGGTATTTGGTAAAGGTACGGCTCGTCAAACGGCAGGTGGTGCATCAATCATCCACTTCTTCGGCGGTATCCACGAGATTTACTTCCCATACATCCTAATGAACCCTCGCCTAATCCTTGCGGCTATCGCAGGCGGTATGACTGGCGTATTCGTTCTAACTATCTTTAACGCAGGTATCGTTTCTCCAGCATCACCAGGTTCAATCTTTGCAATCTTGTTGATGACTCAGAAAGGCTCAATCGTTGGTGTTCTAGCGTCTATCGCAGCAGCAACAGGCGTGTCATTCGCCGTAGCAGCACTGCTAATGAAGACACAAACGTCAACAGAAGAAGACGGTGATGAAGCAGCACTAGAAAAAGCAACATCACAAATGAAAGACATGAAATCTGCATCTAAAAACGATGCGGTGGTAAACAGCCAAAGCAAAGGTGACGTAGACCTAGCGACAGTACAAAGCATCATTGTCGCTTGTGATGCGGGCATGGGCTCGAGTGCAATGGGCGCGAGCATGCTACGCAAAAAGGTTCAAGACGCAGGTCTGAACATCCACGTAACCAACCTTGCCATTAACAGCTTACCAGAGAGTGCAGATATCGTGATTACTCATAAAGACTTAACGGATCGTGCACGTAAGCATGCTCCAAACGCACACCACATTTCATTGACTAACTTCCTAGACAGCGAGATGTACAACCAGCTAGTCACCAAACTACTAGCAGCGCAAAACCAATCCGCAGCCAATGACGACCAAATGGTAAAAGTTTCGCTCGTGGCAGCAAACGACGACAACTTCGAGCCACAGCAAACGTCGGTGTTCCAAATCCAGCGTGAAAACATTCACCTAGGTTTGAAAGCTGCCAACAAAGAAGAAGCGATTCGCTTCGCGGGTAACAAGTTGGTCGAACTTGGCTACGCAGAACCAGAATACGTAGACGCAATGTTTGAGCGTGAAGCATTGGTTCCAACTTACCTAGGCGAATCTATCGCAGTGCCTCACGGCACGGTAGAAGCGAAAGACCGCGTGAAGAAAACCGGCATTGTAATCTGCCAATACCCATCGGGTATCCAATTTACTGAAGACGACGATGATGTAGCGAAACTGGTTATCGGCATTGCCGCTAAGAACGATGAGCACATCCAGGTGATTACCACCATTACGAACGCGCTCGATGAGCCGGAGGCAATTGAGAAGCTAACCAGCACCAACGATGTGGAAGAGATTCTGAACATCCTTGGCGGTCAACAAGCGGCTTAATTACCCCTTTAATTTGCTCCTGAGGCAAATGAGGTCAGCTGTCACCCCCTATGCGGTTGGCCTCCCCCTAGTTTCGTAAGTCAACATTTTAGACATTGGTAGGTAAGAATTATGAAAAACGCAGTTCATTTTGGCGCAGGTAACATTGGTCGTGGCTTCATCGGAAAACTCTTAGCAGATGCAGAAGTCGAGGTCACATTTGCAGACGTTGACGCTCCACTCGTCGACCAACTGAGTCACAAGCAAGAATACAAAGTAAAAGTGGTCGGTACTGAGTGCCAAATCGACACAGTAACTCACGTCACCGCGGTAAACTCAGCCAGTGAAGATGTCATCGACCGCATTGTAAAAACCGACTTGGTAACAACAGCGGTTGGCCCTAACGTACTGGACATCATTGCAAAAACCATCGCTACCGGCATTGCTAAACGCTTTGCAGCAGGTAACGATAAACCATTGAACATCATAGCGTGTGAAAACATGGTTCGTGGCACCACACACCTAAAAGGTGAAGTGTACAAACACTTGGATGAATCATTGCACGCGAAAGCAGACGAGTTGGTTGGCTTTGTCGATTCAGCGGTAGACCGTATCGTACCACCAGCAGAAGCGGCGAACGATGACCCACTAGAAGTCACTGTAGAGAGTTTTAGCGAATGGATTGTGGATGAGCAGCAATTCAAGGGCGAAATCCCTGACATAGCTGGCATGGAAAGAACCAACAACCTAATGGCATTCGTAGAACGCAAGCTATTCACTCTCAATACAGGCCATTGCATTACCGCTTACCTAGGTTGCTTGAAAGGCCATCGTACCATTCGTGAAGCAATTGAAGACCCAAGCATTCACGCTGAAGTAAAACAGGCGATGCAAGAGAGTGGTGAAGTGCTGATCAAACGTTACGGCTTCGACCGTGACATGCACAACGCCTACATCGAGAAGATTTTAGGACGCTTTGCCAACCCATACTTAGTGGATGAGGTGGATCGCGTAGGTCGTCAACCAATTAGAAAATTGGGTGCAAACGATAGATTAGTGAAGCCTTTACTCGGTACAATTGAGTATGGCACTGAAAATAAAACACTTTTGAAAGGCATTGCCGCTGCGTTGAAGTACACTAACGACACTGACCCACAAGCCGTAGAGCTACAAAACTCATTAAAAGAAGTGGGTGTGAAGAAGACGCTAGCGACATACACAGGTCTTGCAGAAGACAGTGATGAAGTGGCTCAAATCGAGACACTTTACAACCAACTTTGATTTACCTAGGGGAGCTCGGCTCCCCTTCTATGTCCTTCTCTGCTTGAAGAGTTGGGATAGCTAATAATTAGAAATGTATTCAGTATATGGCAGATAACATCAACGAAACCGAGATCATTGAGCGATTAAACAGCGCACCATCGGTACGAGGCTTTTTCATTGCAGCAGTCGACGTTTTTAACGATTCGATCGACGGGTTGGTGCAAAGAATCTTTCGTAAAGATAACTTCGCTGTTCAATCGGTTGTCGGTCCGCTGCTACAAGACTCTGGACCGCTGGGCGATCTGTCTGTTCGTTTGAAGTTATTGTTTGGCTTGGGAGTGCTCCCCGATGACATTTACCACGACATCGAAGACATCATCAAACTCAAAAACCAACTCAATAGTGACGCTTCAGATTACGAATTCACTGACCCGAATATTCTAGAACCAATTAAGAAACTGCACTTGGTGAAGAAAATGGGCATGGTACAACTGGAAGTCAGCGAACCAGATGACGACATCGACCTTGAGTTTTATCAGCTACAACTGCAACGTCAACAACAAATCATTAAGTCAGGGCTCTCACTTGCCATTGTCGAGATTTGCAATGAGCTCGGCAAAGACAGCCCTTTTTAATCGAAAAACTGGCACGGAAGCCTCCTCAACTCGCCCCTCTTTTTGCACATTCTTCTATACAACGTGCGTGAAAGCCATCACAGTCCATATTCCGATGTCTCTGTAACATCAGACCAATCTATCGCTAGTATTGAAACGGGATCGCATGCTTTCAATCGAAGACACTAAAACTAAGTGGGAGTTTTTCCAGAAACACCACTGGGTATCTCCAGAATTTTCCCGCACTCCCGTCCTCGAGTCGTGGGAGCGTTGCATAAAGCAATGCAGCCCTTACACCTGGTCAAAACCACATATTGCCTCTGGATTTACCTTCTCATCTCTAATGAAGCGCAACGAATATCTCATCGAATGCGCCACGACCGTGCTTGAAGATACGTACGATATGCTTGGTGACGAAGACCTGGTATTGATGGTGACTGACGGCAACGGCTGCGTTCTATCTGTTGTGGGACATAACTCAATGCAACAAGAGATGCAGGCGCTCGGTATTAAACAAGGCTGCTTTCTCTCCGAAGGAAAGATAGGCACAAATGCAGTCAATCTCTGTATCAATACTCATATCCCGTGTGAAGTTTTTGCTGCCGAACATTTCAATCGCCACTTGCACTCTTATGCCTCTGCAGCGGCGCCTATTTTTGACCAATTTGGCAAATTACGCGGTACAACATGCCTTTTCAGAAAAGCGGAAAGCTATAAGAAAGAAGACTTAGTCATCATCGCGTCGAGCGCGAAAGAAGTCAGCTTGCAAATCCACATTCAGTCGGAACAAGAGAACATGAACCGCCTCACTTGTGCGCATAACGCAACGTTAGAGTGCATGGATGACGGCCTTCTAGCGTGGGATGAAGAAAATCGCATCACCATGGTAAATCACCAGTCCGAGCGTTTGTTAAACATTGAAGCCAGTCAGGTCTTGGATAAAGAAGTCTTTTCTGTTTTGCGCTTCCCACCGAATGTCCTTACTAGTATTGAGTCAGGTGCGAGCATAAACCGTAAACTCACAACGGTAGAGGTTCGTGGCGAGTTTGTTGAGGCGATCATCACCTTGCGTCCACTCAACGACGGCACACACTTATTGTTCTTGCACCCTATCGATAAAATTCGCGAACTTGCTCAACAACAAATAGGTGGCAGTGCGCGCTATACGTTCAGCACTTTGCCCGTCATTTCACGAAAAATGAAGCATGTCATTACCGTGGCAAAACGGGCCATAAAGTCAAAATCACCGATTCTAATTACAGGTGAAGAAGGCGTAGGAAAAGCCACTCTCGCCATGGCGATTCATAACGAAAGCGCCTACAAAGAAGGACCATTCATTACGCTCAACTGCCGCTCCATCAATACAGAGCAACTGGTCAAAGAAACCCTGGGGTACGACGAAGGGCAAGGCATGCCTTCAAAGTTTGAGCTCGCCCATGGCGGTACGCTCTTTTTAGAAAAGGTGGAATATCTGTCGCCCGATTTACAAGCCGTGCTACTTAAGTTGTTAAAAACTGGGCTCGTCAGCCGCAGCGACAGTTTGCGATTGATCCCCGTAGATTTTCAACTTATTACCAGCACCGCTTCAGAGATCAGCGAGTATGTCACTCAGCGCTCATTTGGTCGGCAACTTTATTATGAAATCTCCTCGAACGAGCTGCATATTCCACCACTACGAAAGCGTAAAGAAGACATTGAATTTCTCGTCCAGCAGCTTATCAGCCATTACGAACGCCGCCACAATGTGACGATCTCGATAGAGCCAGTCGCACTGGAAGCGTTGATGAATTTTCGTTGGTCAGGCAATAACTCCGAATTAAGAAATCGAACTGAGCGAATTTTGCTTAACCGCAGTTCCAACTTAATCAAGCTGAACGATATTCCTGAAGACATTAAACTGAATTCTCGCCATACCGCAGAAAATACGCCAGTAATCACGTTAGAAGAAGCCGAGAGAAGAGCGATTGTTCAGGCTTGGAATCAGTGTGATGGCAAAATGCATGATATGGCGAAAGCATTGCAAATTGGCCGCACGACCTTATGGAGAAAAATTAATAAGTTTGGGCTGCAGGAGCAAATGAAGCTGTATTAAGTCGTGAATTGGCGTTCCTATAACAAAAGTAAAACCGGCGTAAGCACGCCGGTACAGGTGTACTAACGATAAGGTATCGATTAAACATCGACAGACAACTGACGAATCTGCGCTTTTAGTCCCGGTAGCATGCTCGAACTGGCGCTGAATTTTCGCAACCCCACGCGGAGCAATGTTTCTGTGGCATTTGGATCGCCAGCCATCTCACCACACATACTAACCGGTATGCCCGCGCGATCGCCTGCTGCACACGTGAGCTCAATGGCTTTTAGTACCGATGGTTCAAAGTAGTTCACCAATTCAGCAACAGCAGCGTTACCTCGATCGGCGGCCATAACATATTGAGTCAAATCATTGGTGCCGATAGAGAAAAAGTCGACTTCTCGAGCTAACGCATCAGCATTCAACACCGCGGCTGGCACCTCAATCATAATACCAACGCGCAAATGAGTCGCATCCAAGCCGAGTTGGTTTGCTTGATGCGCCAACAGCACTTTTACTTTTCTCACTTCTTCAACCTGAGCCACCATCGGTATCATCAATTGAATATTCGGTTGCTCGTGAAAGGCTCTCAGAATGGCTCGAAGTTGAGCGGTAAACAATGACTCATGTTGAAGACACAACCGCACCCCTCTCAAACCTAAAAATGGATTATCTTCTGCTGGCATAGGATAAGCGGCTAAAGGCTTGTCACCGCCAACATCTAGACTACGAATCGTAAGTGGCTTATCACCAAGTGCGGCAGCAATATCACGATACACTTGATATTGCGCTTCCTCAGTCGGCAACTCATCACTGTTTTGAAATAGAAACTCAGTCCGAAATAGACCAACGCCCTCAGCCCCCGATGTTAGCGCATCATCAATATCCTTTGGTCCGCCAATATTGGCGAATACTGGAATATGGACGCCATCACAGGTAACTGCGGCTTGCTGAGCACTCGCTAGCGCACTTTGTCGGGTACTTTGCCACTCAATTTGTTGCGCTTCTAATTCCTGCTGTATGGCATCTGAAGGAGAGAACCATAAATGCCCTCGAAAGCCATCAATAGTCACCACTTGCCCAGCACGCACAGCATCAAGACAGCCCTGAGCTTTAACGATGGCAGGAATCCCCATCGCACGAGCAAGAATCGCACTGTGAGAGGTTTTCCCTCCCTCACTCAAACAGATACCAAGCACTTTCGATTTATCAAGCCCGGCCACATCAGAAGGCATCAGGTCGCGGGCCAACAAAATACTCGGTTCCTGAATGTCGATGGCATTAGGCGTTACGCCTGTCATTTCGACCATAACTTGGCGTGCGATATCATGTACATCTGCTTCGCGTTCCCGCATGTACTGACTTTCTGCCTGGCGAAACTCTTCGGCCAACGTTTGTAGTGATTCTATCCAAGCTTGCTCGGCTATCATGCCCGTTTGAATTCGCGACTCGACCGATGCCCATAATTCTGGGTCACTGAGCATCATGCTATGAGCAGCAAATATTTCCCCTTTCGGCTGCTTCGCTTGCTCCTGCAAATGTTGAACAACCACGCCTATCGCACGCTTAACCCGTTCAATTTCATCTTGTTCACTTTGGAAATCACGTTCAGGCACTGCTGGCATTTCATGAGTAAAAAGGACAGCAGGAGCAGTAGCGATACCGTCATTGACTCGAATACCAACAACAGCACCTTCAATCTGATTTGAGGCCATGCCATCGAGCAGAGTATCTGAACTTTCTTCAGGTTCGATAATGCCTTGCTCAACCGCCTCTTTTTCTCCGAAGTGCTCATAAGCTAAGGCTTCAAATGCCTTGATTGCTTCACTGGATTGAGAGCCGAGTGCGCACAGCGTGATCGTCTCTTGGCTACGAACGCCAAGTTTCGCAATGCTGTTTAAGCTTTTCGCGTTCACACGGCGCTCGCCTTTTTTCAACCATAATTGGCAGTCAAAAGGCGCGAGTGCACCAACAATGGCCGCAGCGGGACGAGCATGTAATCCATGCGGATTTTGCACTACCCAATCAAATGTCCATTCTTGCTCAAAGCTCTCTGATACTGGCGCTATCTCAGCGGATGTTAGTGGCTGATCACCAAGGTGCTCTTGTTTTACGCTTAACGCATTCTGTGCCTCTTCGACTACCGTCGATAAAGGCAGTCCGGCGGCGGCAGCCACCGACGCCGCCATGGTTCCTTCAACAATAGGTGCCGAGATAAGGGTGACATTTTCCCTCACATGATCATCAATCAGATCCAGAGCCATTTCCGTGCTAAGCAACGCGCTGCCAAGATCCATCAACACAACAACCCCTTGTTGATCTTGTACCTGCTCAATCGCTTCCATCACGGCAATGGCATCGGTTCCGATCGGGTTCTCTGGATCATCAATCCCAGCAGCAATCGCAAGCTTGGCTTTGCCTTGCGTCATTTGGGTGGCAAGTTCTGCCACCCCTTCGGCAAGTCGACGACTATGAGATACAACTACAATTCCCACCATCTTAATTACCTGCTATTGCCTGCTGTAGTGCTTTAATCATTAACAAAGAAGAGGTTGCACCGGGATCTTGGTGACCAATACTGCGTTCACCTAAATAGCTTGCTCGCCCTTTTTTCGCCAACATTTCAATCGTGGCAACCGCGTTCGTTTCTGCTAGCTCAACCATTTCATTAAGTAAGTGATCGGCGCTCATGCCATTTTCTAACGACGCCTTCACGCTAACTAAAACGGGTAACCAAACATCACACATGGTTTTATCACCCAGCTCTGCTTTACCACGAGACACCACGCCATCCACACCGCTTTTTAGTGCATCCACTAACTCTTCAAACGTTAATTGCTCTCGAGTTCCGACAGCGGCAGCCGTACGAATAAACAGCGTGCCATACAGCGGGCCACTTGCCCCACCGACACTAGAAAGCAAGGTCATACCCGTATTCTTGAGAATGCTGCCGATATTTTGGTCCGCAAATTGCGGCAGTTTTTCCGCAACTTTTTTAAAGCCACGGTTCATATTGAGACCGTGGTCGGCGTCACCAATATCACGATCAAGGTCGGTCAGAAAATCTTGATTCTCTTGATACGTTTTTGCACATAACTCTAGCCAGTGAACGATATGTTGTTTTTCAATTTGCATGTTTGCTCTCCCCTGTTACCACTTGATCGCGGCCGTATCGACAGGAGCATCAAACAGCTCCAACATCTCTTTGTCTGCCTTTAGCAACGTAATCGAAACGCCTTCCATATCGAGTGACGTACAGAAGTTACCAACCATATTACGCACGATACGGAACCCTGCTTGCTCGCAGTTATGAGCCAGACGACGGTACACTCCGTAAAGCTCTGAAGTTGGCGTACCACCCATACCATTCACCATCACGATGTAGTCGTGTTCAGCGGCGAAAGGCTCAATGCTGGATTCCACTTCATCCCATTCACCTTCGTCACGATTCCAAATACGCAATGTGCGCTGATAAGGTGTGTTTTCAGCAACTTCAGCAAACATTTCATCCACTAACGTATCGACATCGGTGTATTTCACTCGCTTGATACCTGGTTCACCATGGATACCAACACCAAACTCCACTTCATCATCTTCCAGAACAAAAGATGGTTTACCTGCTGCGGGTACAACACAAGCATTAAGCGCCACGCCAAATGAACGACAGTGATTATTAACGCGACGAGCCAGTGCTTCACATTGCTCCAACGAATAACCTTTGCTCGCGGCAGCCCCAACTAACTTTTCAACCAATACCGTTCCAGCTACGCCACGGCGACCAGCGGTATACAGGCTGTCTTTGACTGCAACATCGTCATCCACCAACACCGACCCAACTTTGATACCATCGGTATGAAGCAGCTCCACAGCCGTTTCAAAGTTCAACACGTCTCCGGTGTAGTTTTTAATGATAAATAGCACGCCTTCACCAGTATTCACTTGGTTGCCACATTCGTACATTTGATCTGGCGTTGGTGAAGTAAATACCTCTCCAGGGCAGGCGCCTGTCAGCATGCCTTTACCAATAAAACCTGCGTGCAAAGGTTCATGACCACAGCCACCACCAGAAACCAGTGCCACTTGCCCCGGTGTTTCCTCGTGCCACATGTAACGAGGTTCGTAGTTCGCTTTTAGCTCAGGGCGGGACAATGCCAGACCTTCCATTTGCTGCAATACAACATCATCAACTTGGTTAATTAACTTTTTCATCGTTCTATCTCATTCCATTTATATTTTTATGTAGGGTATGAATTCATCTTAAACAGAGAAAAAGCGTGCTCAACAAAAATCAATCCGTTTCATATTGAAACGAAATCTTCGGCATTTTCGTTTCAATATGAAACGTAAAACGACAAATTTTCCTGAATAGTGATCGTCGCCATAAAGCATGCTGATGCTTATTACTTCTGACAGTCGGTTTGACACAGAGGTCATAAAAGCATGGAACAAAACCATAGATATCCTTCACCACTTACCACACCAAACCTAATATAAACCTTATCCTTATAATGGATATTCATTGCAGTCCAAAACACACATAAAAAAGGTTAAAGGTTTGAATTATGGACAAAATTATTATCAGCCCAAGCAAATACGTCCAAGGTGAACAAGTACTTACATCTATCGCTCACTATGTGAAAACATTGGGTGAACGTCCGTTAGTAATTGCCGATGAGTTCGTGACTAACCTGGTTGGTGATGACGTCAAGCAAAGTTTTGCTGACGAAAAGCTTCCACTCACTATGAACATTTTTGGTGGCGAATGTTCGCGCGTTGAGATTGAACGCATCACGGACATTTGTGCGACTCAAAAACACGATGTCATTGTCGGTATTGGCGGTGGTAAAACCTTAGATACAGCAAAGGCCGTTGCGTTTTACACCAAAATTCCTGTCGTGGTGGTTCCTACGATTGCCTCGACTGATGCGCCGACATCAGCGCTTGCGGTGATATACACACCAGAAGGTGAATTTGCAGAATATTTGATGATCCCTAAAAACCCAGACATGGTCATCATGGATACGTCAGTCATCGCCAAAGCCCCTGTTCGCTTACTTGTATCGGGGATGGGCGACGCGCTTTCCACCTACTTTGAAGCTCGTGCCAACATGACTTCTGGTAAGGCAACAATGGCTGGTGGGTTAGCGACGCGTTCAGCACAAGCGCTTGCGAAACTTTGCTATGAAACCTTGCTTGAAGATGGTGTAAAAGCAAAAGCTGCGGTAGAAAATGGTGTGAGCACCAAAGCGGTAGAAAACATTATTGAAGCCAATACATACCTAAGCGGTATCGGTTTTGAAAGCAGTGGTCTAGCGGGTGCTCACGCTATTCATAACGGCCTAACTAAGCTTGAAGAGTGTCATCATCTCTATCATGGTGAGAAAGTCGCGTTCGGCACACTAGTTCAGCTGGTACTAGAAAACGCAGCGATGGAAGAGATTAATACGGTTCTTGCATTCTGCCGCTCTGTAGGTCTACCAACCAACTTATTTGATATGGGCGTTAAAGAGCTTAACCACGCTAAGTTGCGCGAGGTCGCCGAAGCCTCAACGGCCGAGGGAGAAACCATCCACAATATGCCATTCCCAGTGACGGCAGAAAATGTCTACTCTGCAATTCTAACCGCTCACCAGTTGGGTCAATAACTCACCCCCTTAAAGTGGGCTTAAATAAAAAAGCGGCACATACTCTCGCATGTGCCGCTCAGGATTTTTGCTGTTAAGCGTAATTACTCAACCGTCACCGCTTTCGCTAGGTTACGTGGTTGGTCTACGTCCGTACCTTTGATCAGTGCTACGTAGTAAGACAGCAACTGCATAGGGATGGTGTAGTAGATCGCCGCCGTGATTTCACTAACGTGAGGCATTGTGATGATCTTCATTGTCTCATCGCCTTCGAAGCCTGCGTCTGCATCTGCGAATACGTATAGAAGGCCGCCACGCGCACGCACTTCTTCAACGTTTGATTTTAGCTTTTCAAGTAGGTCGTTGCTTGGTGCAACCACAACAACTGGCATGTCAGCATCAATTAGGGCCAGAGGACCGTGTTTCAGTTCACCCGCCGCGTACGCTTCTGCGTGGATGTACGAGATCTCTTTCAGTTTTAGAGACGCTTCCATCGCGATTGGGTAGAACTCGCCACGGCCTAGGAACAATGTGTGGTGCTTGTCTGCAAAATCCGTTGCTAGTGCTTCAATTTCTTTCTCGAAAGAAAGTGCCGCGTTGATTTGCTTAGGAAGTGCGTGTAGCGCTTCAACAATCTCTTTTTCTTTCTCTTTGCTGATGCGACCTTGCTCTTTACCCAGTGCTGTTACCAGCATAAGTAGTGCAGAAAGCTGAGTCGTGAACGCTTTGGTTGAAGCCACACCGATTTCGACACCAGCGCGAGTCATGAATGCAAAATCTGATTCACGAACCAAAGAAGAGCCTGCTACGTTACAAATGGTCATCGCCGCCATGTAACCTTTCTCTTTTGCTAGGCGAAGTGCTGCTAGCGTATCAGCGGTTTCACCAGACTGAGACAACGTAATAAGAAGGCTGTTTGGGCGAGTCACAAACTTGCGGTAACGGAATTCAGACGCAATTTCTACATCACAGCTAACACCTGCAATGTCTTCAAACCAGTAACGTGCCGTCATACCTGCGTTGTAAGACGTACCACACGCCACGATTTGTACGTGTTCTACTTTGCTTAGAATGTCTGCCGCGTGCACACCGATCGCGTCTGTCACAACAGAATCTGACGTGATACGACCTTCCATTGTGTTGATCAACGCTTTAGGTTGCTCATAGATTTCTTTTTGCATGAAGTGACGGTATTGGCCTTTATCACCTGCATCATGCTCTGCATTAGATTCAACAATTTCACGCTCAACTAGCTCACCCGTTGCATCAAACACAGTGACTTCACGGCGAGTAATTTCTGCTACGTCACCTTCTTCTAGGTACATGAAACGGCGCGTAACGTTAAGTAATGCAAGTTGGTCAGACGCTAAGAAGTTTTCACCCACACCAAAACCAATTACGATTGGGCTGCCTGAGCGTGCTACAACGATGCGTGAAGGATCTTTACGATCCAACGCTACCGTGCCGTATGCACCATCCAGTTGTTTTGCTGTCTTCTGTACCGCTTCTAGTAGCGTTTCTGAAGTGCGAAGTTCCCACTCAACCATGTGAGCGATAACTTCAGTATCCGTTTGAGATTCAAATACGTAACCACGAGATTGAAGCAGTTCACGTAGCTCTTCGTGGTTTTCAATGATGCCATTGTGTACCACTGCGATGTCACCAGACATGTGTGGGTGTGCGTTCACTTCTGAAGGTTCACCGTGTGTTGCCCAACGAGTGTGCGCGATACCGGTACCACCGATCACTTTTGCTTCGTCTACTGCGTCTGCCAGCTCTTGTACCTTACCTAGACGACGAATACGCGTTAGGTTTGTCTCACCATCAACAATCGCAACGCCCGCAGAGTCGTAACCGCGGTATTCCAAGCGACGTAGGCCTTCAACTAAAATTTCTGCAACATCTCGTTGTGCTACTGCACCTACGATTCCACACATGTGTTTATCTCCGTTTGTAGTTTTGTTCTTCCCTGACCATGATTTCAAATAGAGGCAGCAAGCAAAGGCCTTTATCCAGAGGGAAGTGAAATATGAAACTGTTTACATTATTAGATTAGGCGCAAATGACTTTAACGCCATGTTGTTCAATCTGTATTTTGTGTTCTGGCTGTAACTCTGCATCAGTAACCAACACATTAATTTGGTCCCAAGCGAGTTCTAAGTTCGGGATCTTGCGTCCTACTTTCTCTGATTCAATCATGACGATGACTTCACGAGACACTTCTGCCATGACCTTGCTTAAGCCAACTAATTCGTTAAACGTGGTGGTACCGCGTTCTAAATCGATGCCATCAGCACCAATAAACAACTGGTCAAAGTCGTAAGCTCTTAATACAGATTCGGCTACTTTGCCTTGGAAGGATTCTGAGTGCGTATCCCAAGTTCCGCCTGTCATTAACAGGGTTGGTTCGCTCTCTAATTCGTTAAGTGCATTGGCGACATGCAACGAGTTGGTCATAACAACCAAGCCTCGTTTGTCGTTTAATTGCTGAATCAGCGCAGCCGTTGTACTGCCACTGTCGATCACAATTCGGTTATGTTCTCGGATCAGTGATGCCGCTGCTTTTGCCAGACTTAACTTTCGACTCGAAACATTCGGACTCATTTCTTCATGGATAACTTCCGTTGGAATCGCAATTGCACCACCGTAACGGCGCAAAAGTTGTCCGTTTTTCTCTAAAGAAGCTAAATCCTTTCTAATCGTGACCTCTGAGGTTTCGAATTTCTGAGCAAGTTCATCAACGCTGACTTCTCCTAGTTCAGAAACCAAGTTAGAAATGGCGTGTCTTCTTAATTGAGTATTTCGTTTCGACATTTAAGTTTTGATTTTAAGTTTCGATGTGAAACTTATTATAGTCAAACCGAAACTTTTAAGTCCATTTATTTCGATCCAAAAAATTAATATTTCTCGATAAAACCTTGTCCTAAGACAATTCTTAAACAGTGATATTGGATTCATTCAGTGGTAGAATTCGCCACCGAAAAGAAAAAAAATTACAGAATTGAAGGCTATTTTTTTGCAACTTTCTGCATATAAAGTGGGATTGGTCACAAAAAGGTAACCAAAATCGCCGATCTTTTAGTCATAAAATGACTAAACTTGGTGAAAGACTTTCAGAATCTGAAGTTCTAATAATGAGACGAAAAATCGGTGGGTGACAGGTACTAAATGTCATCAAAAACGTCCTGACTTCAGAGTAAATAACCGACTTTCAAATTGTAACTATACTTACCGGAGAGTATCTTCCATGAAAAAGACCAAAATCGTATGTACGATTGGCCCTAAAACAGAATCTGTAGAGAAGCTAACTGAACTAGTTAACGCAGGCATGAACGTAATGCGCCTTAACTTCTCTCACGGTGACTACGAAGAACACGGCACTCGTATCGCGAACTTCCGTAAAGTAATGGAAGCTACTGGCAAACCACTAGCAATTCTTCTAGATACTAAAGGTCCAGAAATCCGCACTATCAAGCTAGAAGGCGGTAACGATGTTGATCTAGTAGCAGGTCAAGAATTCACTTTCACAACTGACACTTCAGTTGTAGGTAACAAAGATAAAGTTGCAGTAACTTACGCTGGTTTCGCAGCCGACCTAAACGTAGGTAACACTATCCTAGTAGACGACGGTCTAATCGAGATGGAAGTTATCTCTAAGACTGAAACTGAAGTTAAATGTAAAGTTCTTAACAACGGTGCACTAGGCGAAAACAAAGGTGTTAACCTTCCTGGCGTTTCTGTAAACCTACCTGCACTATCTGAAAAAGATAAGAACGACCTTAAGTTTGGTTGTGAGCAAGGCGTTGACTTCGTAGCAGCTTCTTTCATCCGTAAAGCGTCTGACGTTCAAGAAATCCGTGAAGTACTTGCTGCAAACGGCGGCGAGAACATCCACATCATCTCTAAGATCGAAAACCAAGAAGGTGTTGATAACTTCGACGAGATCCTAGAGCTTTCTGACGGCATCATGGTTGCACGTGGTGACCTAGGTGTTGAAATCCCAGCTGAAGAAGTAATCTTCGCTCAGAAAATGATGATCGAGAAGTGTAACCGTGCACGTAAGATGGTTATCACAGCAACTCAAATGCTTGATTCTATGATCAACAACCCACGTCCTACTCGTGCGGAAGCAGGCGACGTTGCTAACGCGGTAATGGACGGTACTGACGCAGTAATGCTTTCTGGTGAAACGGCGAAAGGTAAATACCCTGTTGAAGCGGTAACTATCATGGCTCAAATCGCGAACCGTACTGACTCAGCGCTAAAAGCTGAACTAGGTTCTCGTCTAGACAGCCCACGCCTACGCATCACTGAAGCAGTATGTAAAGGTGCAGTAGACACAGCTGAGAAACTAGCTGCTCCACTTATCGTTGTTGCAACTGAAGGCGGTAAGTCTGCACGTTCAGTACGTAAGTACTTCCCAACTGCAAACATTCTAGCGCTGACAACTAACAAGAAAACTGCTGCACAGCTAGTTCTAACTAAAGGTGTTACTCCTGTAGTTGTTGATTCAATCGAAAGCACTGACGCATTCTACGTAGCGGGTAAAGAACTTGCTCTAGAATCAGGTCTAGGTAACAAAGGCGATATCGTTGTTATGGTTTCTGGCGCTCTAGTTGCTTCAGGTACTACGAACACAGCTTCTGTACACGTGCTATAAGACTGAACTTTTAACACTTCAGTTTCTTGAGAAGGAGGGCTTATGCCCTCCTTTTTTATATGGCTTTCTTGCTCTCATAATAGGCTAATTGTATTATTTACCTCTATCAGAATTTCGTACTGTTTAATTTTATCGTCACGATTAAAGTTTCTATGAGGTGTATGTGTCTAGTCCCACTCTTACCGACAAAGTATTAAGAATGATCCGTCAGGATATTCTCGATGGCGAGCTTAAACCAGGTCAAAAACTCGTGGTTGCCGAACTCAAAGAGAAGTACAACGTAGGAGCGTCACCCATTCGAGAAGCATTGGTGCAATTATCTTGGAGCAAATACGTCAAACTCGAGCCGCAAAAAGGCTGCTGGGTTGCACCTGTATGTAAAGATGAGTTACATGACTTGTACGAAAGCCTGCAAATGGTCTCCGCATGCTTACTCAGTAAGGCAATTATGATTGGCGATGAAAAATGGGAACTGGATGTACTAACTGCTTATCACAAGTTATCCCGAGTAAAACCTGGCGAAAGCTTTTGTTGGAGGGAATGGGAAGAGCGCCAAAATCAGTTTCTTACTGCGCTGTTTGAAGGTGCTGGCTCTGTCAATATGTTTGGGTTTTTCCGCGATCTACTCACGCAAATTAAACGCTACCAATACTTCGCGATGCAGATTTTAGGCACAGGGAACCCTGGGCACTGTAATCTCGATGAGCAAGAAATACTGATGAAGGCATCGCTAGACAAAAAGAGTCAGGATGCTTTAGGTTATCTAGAGCGTTATTTGAGACAGTCAATACAGTGTATCGAAGCCGCCATCGACAACCAATGTCGCATACTGGCTAGCGAATAACGTTGAGACTAAAAAGCGGGGGTCTATCCCCGTTTTTTCGTTTTTGTAAAAGCACTAAGCAATATCATCATAACTATGACATAGCGATACGCAGTTACGCCCTGCACTTTTTGACTCATACAAAGCAATATCAGCACATTTATACGTTCTTGTACGATCAGAGGTTAAATCACTATATCCAGCACTTACAGTAATACCTCTATCACTACGCATTTGAACCGCGACACGTAGCCTGTTCAATACAATTTCAGCCTCTTCTAGTGTTGTATGCGGCATAATCACTGCAAATTCCTCACCACCGACACGAGATACAAAGTCTGTGCTGCGGACTTCTTCTAGGAGGGTTTCTGCGACACTACAAATCACCTTGTCTCCTTCGTCGTGGCCAAGCTCGTCATTAATACGCTTAAAATGGTCAATATCAAACAACGCCAAACAAGCAGGAGGGCTATCAGGATAGCGTTCAATAATCCCCGCATATTGCGCCAATTGCTCTTCAAATTTTCGGCGGTTCCACAACCCCGTCAAGCCATCTTTTTCGCTTAGGTTTCGTAATTTTTCTTCTAACTCTTTTTGCCCAGAGATATCCACCAGCGACGTAATGTAATAACTCACTTTACCTGATTTGGTTAAATTCGCCTGAATACGCATTATTGCAGTAAAGACTTGATTAAACTTAGTTCGACAACGAATCTCCCCTTCCCATACGTGTTCACTCTTCAGTGTTTTCCAGATACTCAGGTTTGCTTCGAGATCTTCAGGTAAGAGAATTAAATGATGTGCACTCCAACCTTGGGCATGCTTGGTTGAGTAACCCATCATGTTTTCAAACTCTTGATTAACCATGATGATTCTATGTGAAGCATCCGAGATCATCACCGCAGTCATACCATCAAGAGCAGCTCGAGCCAACTTCGATTCCATACTATGACGCCGATAATGCAGAGCAAGGGCTGCCGTCGGCAAAGTGAAGCCGAGCACCAAACTTAGAACAAAAAACGCTTCTTGGATTAAGTCATCAATATCCCTCTGAGCTCGGGATAATAACTGCTCATTGGTAAGATCAATAACCAGATGAAGAGGTTCGCTAGAAACAAACTGGATGGTGCGATACGCGACCAAATTCGAACCATTGTAAGCATAGCCCGAATCTTTTGAATTTAAACTACGCCAAATGTTTGGGTACATCCGGCCAAAATTAAATTGAGAGCGAGCGGGAATTATATAGCCATACAAACGAGCTGATTTAGGGCTATCAATGTAAAATCCGTCACTTTTAATCAGCTCAATATGGAAATCAAGCACTGACGAATAGTTGAGTCGAGAGGATAAATAGTCAATATCAACATTAAGCACAAGATACCCTTCGCGCTTTCCGTTAAGCGAAATAGGCATCAAAATACGCAGTGACGGGCTATAGGGATAGACTAACTCGCCATACTCTCGTTCTAAACCTATCCCCCACGAAGCGATTTCGCCATCGTCTAAGTTCTTAGCGAATTGAAAGTAATCTCGCTCTGACTTATTTTGCAATTTGATCGCGGGCAACGCAGCGCCTGTTTCAATCTCATAATTAATCCTCACTTTTTCTCGACCAGAAACATCAAGAAAGCGAATTTGCTTATACAACTTTTGATTGATTGCGACCGAGATCCACATGTCTTCTAAGATGGAACGGTTCACCCGGTTAGGTTGGCGCAGATATTCATACAGACTTTGGCTGTGACCAAGTAGGTCACTGATCGTTTCGATTTGATCCTGAATATTGCTGTATTCACGGCCAGTATAGGCCAATTGATGTAACGCTTCTTGAGCGGTGTTCTCAACATTGTTTTCTAACAACGTCAGATATTTCTGATAGTAGTAAGCGGCAGTGAGTGCACTAAAAAATAGTGCTGTCGCCAATAAGGTGCCGACTCGCTTAGGTACTTTCACACGTCTAATGCCTATCATGCTTACTAAAACGACAATTATATCATTAATTGTTATTTTCTAAACAAAAAAGCCACTTAGATTAAGTGGCTTTTCTATATGCAATCAGAGAGTTAAGGTTTGAGGGCTCGCTCTCCTCGCGCAATGCCAACGACACCACTACGAGCAACTTCGACAACTTCGGTCACTTCGGATATCGCTTGAATGAAGGCATCTAGCTTTTCACTCGTACCCGCAAGTTGTACGGTGTATTGGGAAGCCGTGACATCCACGATCTGGCCACGAAAGATGTCTGCCGTCCGCTTCACTTCTGCTCGCGCAAAACCACTGGCTTTCACTTTCACCATCATCAGTTCACGCTCAATGTGCTCATACTCGGTGACTTCTTGCACTTTCAGCACATCGATCAATTTGTGTAACTGCTTCTGAATTTGTTCCAACTGCATCTCATCAGATGTCGTGGTAATGTTCATTCGCGACAGGGTTTCATCATCAGTCGGTGATACCGTCAAAGATTCAATGTTGTAACCACGTTGAGAGAACAAACCAACAACACGAGACAACGCACCCGGTTGGTTTTCCAATAGCAATGAAATAATGTGTCTCATATTAAGTTCTCTCCGTTTTGCTTAGCCACATTTTATCCATACCCTCACCTTTGATTTGCATCGGGTATACGTGTTCGGTTTCGTCTACGTTGATGTCCACAAACACCAGACGATCTTTCATATCCAACGCTTTTTGTAGCCCTTCTTCGAGCTGATCAGGCGTTTCGATACGAATACCGACGTGACCATAAGCTTCTGCAATCGCTGCAAAGTCAGGAACAGAACTCATGTAAGAATTAGAGTGACGACCTTGATAAATAATGTCTTGCCACTGTTTTACCATGCCTAAGAATCGGTTGTTCAGGTTGATGATCTTCACTGGAATGTCGTATTGCATGGCTGTCGACAATTCTTGAATATTCATCTGAATACTGCCGTCACCAGTCACAACCACGACCTCTTCTTGTGGCATGGCAAACTTCACGCCCATGCCAGCCGGAAGACCAAATCCCATGGTGCCAAGACCACCAGAGTTTATCCAACGGCGCGGCTTATTGAATGGGTAGTACAGCGCCGCAAACATCTGATGCTGGCCCACATCAGACGCCACATATGCGTCACCATTAGTTAGCTTGTGCAGCGTTTCAATTACTTGCTGTGGCTTGATTCGTTCTGGAGACGTTTCATAAGACAAGCAGTTGCGGTCACGCCATACTTGAATGTCATCCCACCATGCAGTGATAGCATCTTGATCATTTCCACTACCTTGCTCTGCAAGCAGCCCGAGCATGGTTGTCAGCACTTTTTCCGCAGAACCTACGATCGGCAAATCCACTTTCACGTTTTTCGAGATCGATGACGGATCGATATCAATATGCATCACTTTTGCGTTTGGGCAGTACTTTTCAAGGTTGTTGGTTGTACGGTCATCAAAACGCACACCGATACCAAAAATAAGATCCGCTTCATGCATTGCCATATTAGCTTCGTAAGTGCCGTGCATACCCAACATGCCCAGTGAGTTTTTATGTGTACCCGGGAATGCCCCCAAGCCCATCAAAGTACTCACAACGGGTAGGTTCAGTTTGTCGGAAAGCTCTAAAATATGTTCATGAGCGCCAGAAATCACCGCACCACCACCGATATAAAGCACTGGTTTTTTCGCTTCTAATAGCGATTTAAGCGCTTTTTTAATCTGGCCTTTATGGCCCGAAGTTGTCGGCTTGTAAGAACGCATTGAAAGCGTTTCTGGATATTGATAAGGCAGTTTGATTTGCGGGTTCATCACATCTTTTGGCAAATCAATCACAACTGGACCAGGTCGACCCGTAGTCGCGATATAAAACGCTTTTTTGACTGTTTCAGGAATATCTTCCGCTTTTTTTACTAAAAAGCTGTGTTTGACCACTGGGCGGGAGACACCGACGATGTCACACTCTTGGAAAGCATCATTACCAATTAGGCTATTCGGTACGTTACCCGAGATAACGATCATTGGGATAGAGTCCATATACGCTGTTGCAATACCCGTAATGGTATTGGTCGCGCCCGGCCCCGAGCACACAAGTACGACACCCGGTTTACCGGTAGCTCGAGCGTAACCATCTGCCATATGAGTGGCGGCTTGCTCATGCCTTACAAGTACGTGTTTGATTTGATCGGTTTTGGCATGCAGTGCATCGTAGATATCCAAAACAGAGCCACCTGGGTAGCCAAAGATCTGCTCTACGTGCTCTTCTATCAGAGATTGAACCACCATCTCTGCGCCTGACAACATTGCTGTCATAATTGCTCTCCTTAGCCAGTTTCCTCACCGTAAGGTCAACGGATTGGTCTGGTTTTACATAGTCTAGGTCTTATTCGTAGCCTAATCGAAATACTTCCACGTTTTCGGCTATGTCTTGCGTTCGTCATAACATCCCGCAAGGTTACCCAACAAATGTAACGTTTTATTATCAAAGGGTCTAATGAGAGATTGGTCTACTTTTTAAACAAGATACTAGTAATTAGAATGTTAGTAGGAATAGCAGCCACACATCTCCTATTTCACAGTACAACCTAAAAATTTAACGCTCAAAAAAAGAACATTATTTCATAAGCTGTTAGCTACAGGGTGCGAAATAGCGTTATTTGACGAGCAGAACAGAAAAAATCAATACAAACAAAAATCCCCAGCAATGCGCGATCACATCACTGGGGACTTTTTCATCAATATAAAATCTAAGTCAGCTTAAGTTACTTTTTATCCGACTTTTCCTTATACATTTCTTCAATTTCATCTTGGTATTTGTCATTGATGACTTTACGACGAAGTTTTTGAGTTGGCGTTAACTCACCATCATCCATAGAGAAAGCTCTTGGTAACAATTTAAACTTCTTCACTTGTTCAAACTTTGCCAACTCTTTTTGAAGATCGTTCACACGCTTCTCAAGCATCTCGACCACCTGGTGGTGCTTAATCAACTCAACGCGATCGTGATATTTGATATTCAGCTCTTTCGCGTACTCTTCTAGCGAGTCATAACAAGGCACGATAAGCGCAGAAACAAACTTACGAGTATCCGCAATGACTGCGATTTGCTCGATGAAGTGGTCTTTACCAATAGCACCTTCAATCATTTGTGGAGCGATGTATTTACCACCTGAAGTTTTCATCAACTCTTTGATACGATCGGTGATGAACAAGTTGCCATTTTCATCAATGTAACCAGCGTCGCCCGTTTTTAGGAAACCGTGCTCATCAAAGGTCTTTTCCGTCTCTTCTGGCATTTTGTAATAGCCACGCATCACCATTGGACCACGAACCAGAATCTCGTTGTTTTCGCCGATCTTAACCTGTGCGCCAGGCATCGACATACCAATAGAGTCGGGGTTAAAACATTTATCATCCCAACACGATACTGTCGCCGTGGTTTCAGTCATGCCGTAGCCCAACTTAACGTTGATACCAATCGCATGGAAGAATCGACCGATGGTTTCATCCAGCTTTGCACCACCACAAGGCATAAAGTTGATTTGCCCGCCAAGTAGCGCACGCAGTTTGCTCAGAACCAACTTATCCGCCAAAGCGTATGACTTACGCAGCAAGAGCGATGGCTGACGTTTTTCTTGATGACAAGCGGCCATTTTTGCGCCCATGTTGACTGCCCAAGTAAACATGATCTTACGGTGAATCGGCGCGCGAGACACTTTCTCGTGAATCGCAGAGAAGATCTTCTCATAGAAACGCGGTACGGCACACATCACGGTAGGTCGCACCTGGCTCAGTGCATCACGTACTTGCATGGTGTCTTGCAAATAGCAGTTGGTCGCCCCTTTGTACAATACATAAAAGGTCCAAGCGCGCTCAAATACGTGTGACAACGGAAGGAAACATAATGACACGTCACTTTGAGAAAGGCTCAAGCGCTGATCGTGCCCTTCCAATTGCGCCGCAATGTTTGCGTAGTCCAACATAACGCCTTTTGGCTGGCCTGTTGTACCCGAGGTGTAGATCAGCGTGAGTAGATCATCTTCTTTTGCCTGATCTAAACGCGCGTCCAATTCAACTTGATATGTAGTGTCGCCTTTGGCAACAAATGCTTGCCAAGAGATAACGAAATCATGATCGCCAAGTTCTATATCATCAGACATCGCAACAATGAGCTCTAACTGTTCGCACTGGTCGAAAATGCTCACGGCTGCATCAAATTGAGGCTGTTCACCAACAAACAGAACTTTGACGTCTGCATTGTTAATGATGTACGCCGACTGGGCGGCAGTATTGGTTGGGTAAATAGGTACTGTCACGCTGCGTAATTGCAGTGCTGCGATATCAGCGATCGTCCATTGCGGCATGTTGTTCGAGAAAATGCCGATCTTATCTTGGACTCCTAATCCCTGAGCCAAAAGTGCAAGTGATAAAGCATCAACTTGCTGACCAAATTGCGTCCACGTAATACCTTGCCACTCCTCACCCACTTTATGCTTGAGTGCAACGCGTGTACCACCGTTCGCAATTTGTTCACGAATACGTTTAACGATATGAAAATCTAACTTGGCCATTCTTTTACTTACCTTTTGGCTTACAGGCGTAAGCTAATTGAGCGAACAAGTGTACTCACGGCTTGCTAAAACGCAACTGACCAGTATCAAACTTATCACTAATAAGAGACAACTATCACTTATACGTCGCGAACGTACCTCAAATTGCTGAATGATTACTCTATTTAACTTACTGTTTCGATTGTTGATTACGAAAACAAAAAGCCCCGAGAGACAAAAATCGCTCGGGGACCAATGAATTGTAAAAATTGATGATTACCAATATGGTCTAATCGAGAAGACCAAACGTCATCTTATTTTGCGGCAACGACTTCACCACAAGTGATCATCAGTTGATCGCGCAGCCAAATGTGGCCTTTATCTTTTTCGCTTGATTCATGCCAGCTTAAGAAGCCGCTGATTTCTTTGTTCGCAAATGGGAAATCAAGAATTTGCAGTTGATCGCTGTTTACCGCATTTTCCGCCATCCAACGTGGTGCAATAGTCACAAGCTCAGATTGACCCACCACGTATAGTAGGTTGCTTAAACTAGAACCTTCATACGCCGCTTGGCAATCCAGTTCACGGTACGCTTGCTCTGAGAAACTACGTTGGCCATGCACTTTCGATAACTTCGCATGCTTTTCGTTAAGCAGTTGCTCAGCCGTCACACCACCTTGAATGCGTGGGTGTGTTTTTGATGCGATAACCACTAATTCATCTTTGAAGATTTCAGTACTTGAGAAACCTTGCTCATCAAAACGAGCGTAGTCGATCACGAAATCAATTTCTTGGTAGCGCATACGCTCAGACAACAAACGGTCAAATTCTGCATCTAGGTGAAGCTGAACGTTTGGTGCTTGTTGATTCACTTTTGCCATGATCTTCGGAGCAAAACGCATGTCGCAAGGGCTGCAAATCGCAAGCTTGAATAAGCGAGTCGAAGATTCTGGTTGGAATACAGAGCTAGGAAGTTCATTGCGAATCAGCTGTAGTGCTTGGCGAATAGGGCCAAACAGTTGACGTGCTCGTTGCGTAGGCTGAATACCACGGCCTTGGCGCATGAATAGCTCGTCGTTAAACATCACTTTTAAGCGTGCCACGGCGTTACTTACCGCCGGCTGAGACATACCTAGGTTATGTGCTGCACGAGTAATATTTTGCTCTTGCATTACAGCATCAAATACAGTCAGTAGGTTTAAATCTACACCACGCAAAGTGCTTTCCATACGGTAGCTAGCAATTGCGCTCATCGCGTCTTTCTTCTCTAACATTGAGTGCGCCTCTTTTGTAATCGTCAACTTTGTTCATTAAATTCATAACGAATAGAATCCCATCTCGCACAAAAGACGGCGGCTGGATTCGAATCATTTTACGAATAGATAACCTAACTTTTTATTATATTTATCGTCCGGATACTTCCGGCTCGAACTGTACTATCAACTAATCGATTGCGGTTTCGCAACTAGATTGATATTTAATCAGTAAATTTTAGCCAATTAGGTATTTATTTGTTAAATAACAAAGACTTGATAAAAACATAAAAAACTATAAAACACGTAAAAATGCATTCTTTGAGGACGTATTTAGCAAATTGATAGGACAGGCGGTCAACACAAGCATGCATTTAGCTCAGTTATTAGTTGGAATAAGAACAACAGATGACAGCTATACCTCTGATTGAATTTTGCACTTATCAGTCAAATTATCAGCAAATACACACTGAATAGAAATGAGAGAGGAAGAATAAAAATGCAGCCTTCCAAACAGAAAGGCTGCAACAAAATCGTGTCAAAAATGGAAGGAACAATGTACTTAGAACAACGTACTTAAATGTTCGACACGTAACTTGGAAAATCAACCTGCTCCCACAGCTGTCTGGATAACTCTGCTTTTGAATCCCATGCACCTTGCAGTACCCAATGAACAATAGCCTGAGCAACATCTGGGTATTTCACACTTTCGGCTTGTTGCTCCTTTAGCCACTGGCGTACTGCGGAAATGTCTAAGCTCTCCATCGACATCGCAAGCCCTAAATCTTCTAAGGTCGCAACATTGCTCTGCTGCTCGAATTGACCCGCGAGTGGCTTTAGTAACAATTTTTTCCCCAAAGACAAGGCTTCTGAAGGAAGCTCAAACCCACCATTAGCAATGACACCACTACAGCGATGCAAATGATGCTGGAAGTTGCTGTGGCATAAAGGGCGCAGTTCTATGTTTTCTACCTGCTCACATTCGATCACATCCGGGTGATAACAGATAAACGCTTGTTGATTAAAGTGGAACAATAAGTCCGAGATATCTTCAATCGATTCGAACGGTAGATACACCAACACGAAGTCGTCGTTTTCTGCTTGGCTATCGACGGTATGCACTATCGGTGGTAACAAAGGTTGATCAAAATGATGCCAATGCAAACCAAGGTGGTGTTGAGAAGGCGCAAAGTATTCAATGACGGATTTATCTAACCAACTTGCTCCCTTTAGTGGCACCGGATAACGGAAAGCATTTTGGTGGCTGATACCAATAGAAGGCTTATTTTGTTGTCTCGCTGCCCACGCAGTCACAGGTTCGAAATCATTAATGATAAGATCGTAGGACGATAGATCGAGTTGCTTAACTTCTTTGAAAAACTGCACCAAATTGTTATTCAATGCTGTTTTCGCGTAGTTTACAGAGCCTTTTTCGGTAATAAAGGTGAAGCCTCGGCGAGTCTGGTAATCGCCAAATGCTTCCATTGAAAAGTATTTTTCCGGCGCTCGCCCAGAAAACAAAAAGTCGACCTCAACATCGTGCTCTTTAAACGCATGACTCATCGCCCTTGCGCGTGCAATATGTCCGTTTCCTGTCCCTTGAACACCGTACAAGATTTTCATCAATTAGCCTCCTAACATCGCAATCGCTAATCCACCACAAAGACTGCCAAGCAGTGCACCAATGATGACATCGGTAAAAAAGTGCACACCCAATAAGATTCGCGCGGTTCCGATTAAACTTGCCCAAAAGAATGCAGCAACGCCTAGGCTCGGATAGAAATGATCAATCAGCGTCGCCATGACAAACGCAGCGGCAGTGTGTCCTGAAGGAAGACTATAGCGATCAGAGGGGGTAATAAAAGCAGGAAGGAGTGCACTAAGCTCTTCAGGGCGACGACGCTTAAAACTATTTTTCAGCGTCCAATAAATTGGTAGCTCGATAGCAAAAGCAAGTAAACCCGCCAGTAAAAACCATACTCCTTGCTCCTTATCTAAATACCAAGCTAATAACCCCAACACCAAGTAAAGATGCCCGTCACCACTGTGGGAAACTCCTTTACTGATATTGGCGACTTGTTGATTAAAACGGTGCTTAAGACAAACACTAGAGAGCGCTAAATCAAACTTAGCAATGGTTGCAATTGGCTGTGTAATTGTCTCTATGGTTCGCATGTGACCTTTCCTTACTTTGACAACGCCTTTTTGTGAAAAGTAGGAGGTTTAGGTGACAACAGCATGACGGGAGTTTGGACAATTAATGACAAAGGCCAAATTAAGGTGTGCCCAACGATTTATCTATTGGGCATAACCATAAAAATAGAACATTAAGAAGGGTTTGATGGTTGCGGTTGAGGGGTGTCTATATACCAGACTTTTCTCTTCTTGCGGCAGGCGCGCAAAGAGCCTGTCGTCATGTCGCCATCTTTTGTAAGCTCATAGCTCAGTGAGCGGCAAGTATAGTTTCCCGACAGTTCATGCTCTATACTCGTTTGCTCCGTTTTACTCGAGTTAGGCTCTAGTAGAGGGTTAGGCTGAGTAGATAAAATGTCACGATTTATCACATTGCTGCGCGCATAATCCTTATGGACATAACCTTTTATCACTCCTTTCTGTTCAACGAGAAACCAAGGTTGATCAACCACTTTTGCTAGCACATTAAAGACTTCCCCTTTCGATAATACGCCAAGCTTTGCCCCTTCAAGACTCGGTTTGGAGCGTAGGTTTAATGTGGTCTTAGAGCGGTAAGAGACATCCATAAACTCTACTGGGTTTGAGGTATCGACACCTTCAGTAGTTGGTCGGAAAACTTCCGCTTGCTGTTTCTCACTAGGTTGAACACGGATCTTCCACCAAGAATACGTTTCCGGATCTTTACCTTTAAACTTATTTCGGCTGTCAGACTCAAGGGCAACAAGCATCTGATTCAAGAACGATTCGCGTCCTTCATAACTCAAAAATCGATCCATTTGATCATTGATGACCATGACGCTCTGTGAGTGATCATTCATAACAACGGGGGAAGCCACTTCCACATAGGTCTGCGATTGAAACAGCTGACAACCCGACAAGCTGACCAGAGTAAATACTATGGCTGAACGTCCAAATTGTTTTGTTAACCTCATTCTTTCCCTAACCCTTATATTTCTTTTACCTAGTGCAACTGCACTACTATAAATGGTCATTCAAAACTTTTGCCAAACAATTCGGACCTTTGTGTGACAAGTCGCAATCCCGATGCTTGTTTTGGTAATGAAACGTCGCAAACTTGATGAGAACTTACTTCTTCTAGCACGTTTCTATCGCATCATGTCGTTTCACTTAGTGCATCATTTTTTTCAAGCAAACGAAAAGATTCATCCGATATGAATAAAAAATCGACTTTAGGGTTGACGCGCTTCATGGAGTGCGGTACTAATTTGTTAACTTAATTATGTGGAAAGCTTAACAACTATGTCAGCTCATTTTTCTATCCTGCTTAGCCTCCTCCTGATCGTGACCAGTTCGCGCGGGTAGGCTGTGGAAGAAAAATAACCACACCAATTTCTAAGAACCCGCATGAGAATGCGGGTTTTTTTATATCTAAATACTGGAAGTAAACGATTCACTTGCGCGAAAGTGCAGAAATCAGGAAGGAAGCAAACATGAACGATCAGGTCATTATATTCGACACCACATTGCGTGATGGCGAGCAAGCGTTGTCAGCAAGCTTGACGGTTAAAGAAAAACTGCAGATTGCCTATGCGCTGGAAAGACTCGGCGTTGATGTTATCGAAGCTGGCTTCCCAATCTCTTCACCAGGTGATTTCGAGTCTGTACAAACCATCGCAAAAAACATAAAAAACAGTCGAGTTTGTGCCCTTTCGCGTGCCGTTGCGAAAGACATTGATGCTGCCGCTGAAGCATTAAAAGTGGCTGACCAATTCCGTATCCACACGTTTTTAGCCACTTCCACCATTCACGTAGAAGACAAACTACGCCGCAGCTACGACGATGTACTAGAAATGGCAGTCAACGCCGTTAAACATGCGCGTAACTACACTGATGATGTCGAGTTTTCTTGTGAAGATGCAGGTCGTACTCCTATAGACAACCTATGTCGCATGGTAGAAGCCGCCATCAATGCAGGTGCGAGTACAATCAACATTCCAGATACCGTTGGCTACACGGTACCAAGTGAGTTTGGTGGGATTATTGAAACCCTATTTAACCGCGTTCCGAACATTGATAAAGCGATCATCTCCGTTCACTGTCACGACGATTTGGGGATGTCAGTTGCCAACTCTATTGCCGCCGTTCAAGCTGGCGCACGTCAGATAGAAGGCACGATCAATGGCATTGGAGAGCGAGCGGGTAACTGTTCACTTGAAGAGATCGCAATGATCATCAAGACGCGTCAAGAGTTTTTGGGCGTTCACACTGGCATTAAGCATGATGAAATTCACCGCACCAGTAAGTTGGTTAGCCAGCTATGCAATATGCCGATTCAAAGCAACAAAGCAATTGTGGGTGCAAATGCATTTAGCCACTCTTCAGGCATCCACCAAGATGGCATGTTGAAGAATAAGAATACCTACGAAATCATGACCCCTGAGTCTATTGGCCTAAAAAACCAAGCTCTGAACCTAACCAGCCGCAGCGGTCGCGCTGCCGTGAAGAGCCATATGGATACCATGGGTTACAACGAAGACGAGTACAACCTAGACGCGCTGTATGCGGATTTCTTGAAACTTGCTGATCGCAAAGGCCAAGTGTTCGATTACGACCTAGAAGCCCTAATGCACTTCTCGAACTTGCGTGAAGAAGATGACTTCTACAAATTGAGCTACCTAAGCGTGCAGTCTGGCAGCGTAATGGCTACCACCAGCATCAAAATGCAATGCGGTGATGAAGAAATGT
Source organism: Vibrio sp. 2092 (assembly GCF_033339635.1). NCBI lineage: Bacteria > Pseudomonadati > Pseudomonadota > Gammaproteobacteria > Vibrionales > Vibrionaceae > Vibrio > Vibrio sp. 2092. The sequence continues at coordinate 84,752 of NZ_JAWOUY010000006.1, forward strand.
GTGAAGCAGCGGTCGGTAATGGCCCAGTTGATGCGCTATACCAATGTATCTACCGCGTGACAGGCTACGACATCGTTCTGGATAAATTCGACCTAACCGCGAAAGGTGAAGGTGAAGATGGTTTGGGTCAAGCAGACATCATTGCCAACTACAAAGGTCGCAAATACCACGGTACGGGTGTTTCCACCGACATCGTTGAGGCTTCCGGCCAAGCATTATTGCACGTTATTAACAGCATTCATCGTGCAGATAAAATCGAAGAAATGAAGCAGAAAAAGATTGCGACTGTGTAATAACAACCGGGCTACACGGCTCAGGAAAGAACACGCTCGTTGAAATAATTAAGCTCAAAATTAGAAAACTTAAAGGATTAACATGACAGACAAATCGTACAAAATTGCCGTCCTACCCGGTGACGGCATTGGCCCGGAAGTAATGGCGCAGGCACATAAAGTATTGGATGCAATCGAAAAGAAACATGGTATTGCGTTTGAGCGTGACGAGCATGATGTAGGTGGTATCGCGATCGACAATCACGGTTGCCCACTTCCAGAGAGCACAATAAAAGCATGTGAAGAGTCTGATGCAGTCCTATTCGGCTCGGTTGGCGGCCCTAAGTGGGAGCACTTACCACCAAATGACCAACCTGAACGCGGTGCCCTACTGCCACTACGCAAACACTTCCAACTGTTCTGTAACTTACGTCCAGCGCAAATTCACTCAGGTCTTGAAGCTTTCTCACCGCTACGTGCAGACATCTCGGGTCGCGGCTTTGACATCGTGGTAGTCCGTGAACTGACGGGTGGTATCTACTTCGGCCAACCGAAAGGTCGTGAAGGTGAAGGCGCAACAGAAAAAGCATTTGATACTGAGGTGTACCACCGCTTTGAGATCGAACGTATTGCAAAAATCGCTTTTGAATCTGCTCGTCTACGTCGCAAGAAAGTGTGCTCTATCGACAAAGCGAACGTTCTACAAAGCTCTATCTTATGGCGTGAAGTAGTCGAAGAAACCGCAAAAGACTACCCAGATGTCGAGTTGTCACACATGTACATTGATAACGCGACTATGCAGCTTATCAAAGACCCAGCACAGTTCGACGTGATGCTGTGTTCAAACATCTTCGGCGACATCATTTCTGATGAGTGCGCGATGATCACTGGCTCTATGGGCATGTTGCCGTCAGCAAGTCTAAACGAAAGCAAATTCGGTCTGTACGAGCCAGCAGGCGGCAGTGCACCAGATATCGCAGGTAAGAACATCGCTAACCCAGTGGCACAAATCCTGTCTGCGGCACTGATGCTACGTTATAGCCTAGGTGAGGAAACGGCGGCACAAGACATCGAAACGGCAGTTTCAAAAGCGCTATCAGCGGGGGAACTAACGGGTGACCTTGCTGGTGACAACCCAGCACTTTCGACGTCTGAGATGGGCGATAAGATCGCTGAGTACATCTTAAACTCTTAATACAAAACAGATTAATAATAAATACTAAATCCTCGGTCAACCAATGGCTTTCCTCTAAGTCATTGGTGCAATAGCAAGGCAGCAAGCCCATTTATATTAAGGCGTTTAGTTCGCTAAATAACTGGATAAATGGGTGCCGCTAACGCAGTTATTGCGGCAAAGGCGACGAGGAAAGGAAGCAAACAATGGGCAAAACATTATACGAAAAAGTCTACGACGCACACGTTGCCGTCGCAGCAGAAGGGGAAAACCCAATCTTGTACATCGACCGTCACTTGGTACATGAAGTGACGTCTCCGCAAGCATTTGACGGCTTGCGTGAAAAAGGTCGTAAAGTGCGTCAGGTCAGCAAAACTTTTGCCACCATGGACCACAACGTTTCAACAACCACCAAAGACATCAACGCATCCGGTGAGATGGCACGTATCCAGATGGAAACGCTATCGAAAAACTGTGAAGAGTTTGGTGTTACGCTTTACGACATTAACCACAAATACCAAGGTATTGTGCACGTTATGGGCCCAGAGCTTGGTATTACCCTACCGGGAATGACCATTGTTTGTGGTGACTCGCACACGGCTACACACGGTGCGTTCGGTTCTCTCGCTTTTGGTATTGGTACATCTGAAGTTGAGCACGTATTAGCAACTCAAACGCTAAAACAAGCGCGCGCAAAAACGATGAAGATCGAAGTAAAAGGCAAAGTGGATCCGGGCATCACGGCGAAAGATATCGTGCTAGCCATCATCGGTGAAACGACAGCAGCGGGTGGTACAGGTTACGTGGTTGAATTCTGTGGTGAAGCGATCACAAACCTTTCAATGGAAGGCCGCATGACCGTATGTAACATGGCGATAGAGCTAGGTGCGAAAGCCGGTTTGATTGCGCCAGATGAAACCACGTTCGAATACATCAAAGGCCGTAAATTCTCACCTCAAGGTGCCGACTTTGATGCAGCAGTAGAATACTGGAAGACATTAAAAACTGACGATGATGCTCAGTTTGATGCAGTCGTGACGCTAAACGCAGCAGACATTAAACCACAAGTCACTTGGGGTACTAACCCAGGCCAAGTGATCGCGGTAGATCAACCTATCCCAGCACCAGAAAGCTTTGCCGACCCAGTAGAAAAGGCATCGGCAGAAAAAGCATTGGCTTACATGGGCCTAGAGGCAGGCAAGTCATTGTCTGATTACAACGTCGATAAAGTCTTCGTTGGTTCTTGTACTAACTCACGTATCGAAGACATGCGCGCAGCCGCTGAAGTAGCGAAAGGTCGCAAAGTCGCGCCTCACGTTCAAGCGCTGATCGTTCCTGGCTCTGAGCAAGTAAAAGCGCAAGCAGAAGCGGAAGGCTTGGACGTTATCTTTAAAGAAGCGGGCTTTGAGTGGCGCCTACCAGGTTGCTCGATGTGTCTAGCAATGAACAATGACCGTTTGGGCCCACATGAACGTTGTGCGTCTACTTCAAACCGTAACTTTGAAGGCCGCCAAGGTCGTGATGGCCGTACCCACCTAGTGAGCCCTGCGATGGCAGCGGCAGCAGCAATTGCTGGTCACTTTGTAGATATTCGTGAACTAGACTAAGGAGCAAACCAATGTCAGGCTTTAAACAACACACAGGCTTAGTTGTTCCTCTAGATGCAGCGAACGTTGATACTGATGCCATCATTCCAAAGCAGTTCCTACAAAAGGTCTCCCGCCTAGGGTTTGGTAAGCACCTATTCCATGACTGGCGCTTCCTAGACGATGCTGGCGAACAGCCAAATCCAGAGTTCGTGATGAACGCACCTCGCTACCAAGGCGCGTCTATCTTGCTGGCTCGTGAGAACTTCGGCTGTGGCTCATCTCGTGAGCACGCACCGTGGGCACTGGCGGATTACGGCATCAAAGCGATGATCGCTCCAAGCTTTGCCGATATTTTTTACGGCAACTCGATCAACAACCAAATGGTACCAGTTCGCTTGACTGAGCAAGAAGTGGATGAAATCTTCCATTTTGTTGAGGCGAATGAAGGCGCAGAAGTGGAAGTAGACCTAGAAGCGAATGTGGTTCGCGCCAACGGCAAAGAGTACAGCTTTGAAATCGATTCGTTCCGTCGTCATTGCTTGCTAAACGGTTTGGACAACATTGGTCTAACCCTTCAGCACGAAGATAAGATTGCCGAGTACGAAGCGAATATTCCGAGCTTCTTGCGTTAAGACGCGTTAGTAAATACACAAATCAAGGGCTGGCAATTGTCGGCCCTTTTAATTATTTAGACAACTGATTTTATATCGCTTTGCTTACGGAATACCGAACGCCTCTGTTGAAATTCGTCATCCTGAACAGCGACGAAGGAGTGTGATTCAGGAGCGACTGCCAGAGCGCACTGTGCAGATTCATACTGTCTTTACTCAAGATTTTGTGGGTATTAGATTCCTGATATCGCTTATGCTCCTCAGAATGACGGCGAATAAAGGCCACTGATTACTGAAAGAAAACAAGCACTAAACTGGTCTACACTATCAACAATATCTCATTCAAAGGTATCTCTATGAAGCGTCTGTTATTGCTGTTGTGTGCTCTGGTTTCTTTCTCGACATTTTCCGCTCCAAAATCCGACTTATGGCTATATTGGAAACAATCGAATCAAGCCAACCAAACCCAAATTTCTCATCAAGAATGGCAACAACTGCTCGATACTTATTTAGTTGAACAAGGCGAGAATACCTTGTTTCGTTATAGCCAAGTCTCCTCTGTCGATAAAACTAAGCTGAAACAATACATCCAGCGTTTGGCAAAACTAGACCCTCTACAATACAACCAAGCAGAGCAATATGCCTATTGGGTAAACCTTTACAACGCCATCACGGTAGATCTTATTTTGGATAACTATCCAGTCGAATCAATCACCAAGCTAGGTGGTTTATTTAGCTTTGGTCCTTGGGGAGACGATGTGGTCGTGGTCAATGGGAAGGATCTAACTTTAAACGATATTGAACATCGAATTTTGCGTCCAATTTGGAATGACCCAAGAACGCATTACGCGGTTAACTGTGCCAGCCTAGGATGCCCTAATCTGCAATCTCAAGCATTCACTGCTGACAACACGCAAGCTCTACTGGATAGTGCCGCCAAAACATTTATCAACAGCAGCAAAGGCGTATCTATCCAAGGTAACACGGCACAGCTGTCTTCTATTTATGATTGGTTTGCAACGGACTTTGGTGGAGAAAAACAAATCTTCAAACACATCGCAAAGTACGCACCGCAATACAAAAACTTCTCTGGCAAAGTGAAATACGAATACGATTGGGACTTGAATCAAGCCAACTAAACTGGGGGATGTGAGGTCAATTAGCATTAGGGACATAATAGGCCAAAAGCTAAAGACACCGGCAACTCAAAGACTAAGACATGAAAAAAAAGGGCACTGAGTGCCCTTTTTTACATCCAAATGTTTGATAGAAAACGTCCGACTACTTAAAGCCTTTAACCTTCTTAATAAGATCGTAAGCGTTTTGAATCTCTTGAGATTTCTCTTTCGCGACGTTCATCATCTCTGGTGGTAAGCCTTTAGCCATCAATTTGTCCGGGTGATGCTCGTTCATCAGTTTACGATAAGCACGCTTAACGGTTTTACTGTCTGCATCTGAAGACACATCCAGAATTTTGTACGCGTCGGCCAACTGATCCGCTTGTGAAGCTTGTTGCCAGCTACCACCTGAAGATTGGCCTTGATGCTGACCATGAAAACCGCCCTGGCTTTGGAAACGAAATGCGGCTTCTTGCATTTGCAAACGACGCTCTAATTGCTCAGAAGAGAAACCCAAACCACGTGCAATCTTGTGTAGTACATTTCGTTCACTCGGGTGGATCGAGCCATCTGCAAAGGCCGCCGAGATTTGCAGCTCTAAGAAAAATTGCAACAAGTCAAAGCGACCAGCTGTCGAAATTTTCACACGAACAAGAACATCTTCTAACGGAAAGTCGCTGTCTTTACCTTCACGAAACGCGTCTTGCGCTGCGCGACGCTGTTCGCCATGCAAATTCATGCGGTCCATCATGGCTGAAGCCAGTTGGATTTCCTCTTTGGTGACTTGGCCTTTCGCTTTTGCCACATGTCCCATTACCGCAAACGCCGCTTTAAAAAACTCTTCTTGGCGCTGAGCTTGACTTGGCCCTTTTCCAAAGCCGCCAGTAGAGAACCCGGCTTGACTCAAGCGACGTGCTTTATCGAATTGATGGCCAATAAATAAGCCAAAGAGTAAACCTAGCGGCCCGCCAAGTAACAAGCCAAAAAAGGCACCCAGAATTTTGCCAAAAATATGCATTATGTGTTCTCTATCAATGAATTTTTATCGACGACGGCGGTCTTATAGTGCCGGATGCAACGATTTCCTTTATGATAATGGAATTAGTTTTATTTCGGCTAGGCCATTTCGCCTGCTTATCTTTGCAGCTATTTTGTCGTCATTATGCCACAGTGAATCAATACGCTGGGATAAATGCGACTATAGTTGATTCATTTGGCTATTACGCTAGGGTACAACAAGCCCTATAGCCATCGAGTAGTAGTGACACAGGAAAGTTCAATTCAATGCAACATTTCTCCCGCACATTTTTAGCGGCCTCTATCAGCACCGCCTTGTTTGTACCCACCACTCAAGCTGAAGCGAATATCCATGATAGTGTGCAGGAAATGCCCGCCACAGATCAATGTTTGGTCGATACAAGTGGCGAGGAGGACGCTCTTAATACCCCAGTAGTGGTAGAAGCTGACACCCTGCAAGCCATCAATGGTGACAAAGCTCAGTACTCAGGTAATGTACAAGTCACCCAAGGCCAGAAGAAAATTACCGCAGATAGCGTAACGCTGCACCAACAAGACAACGTCGTGGTTGCCGAAGGCAACGTGACTTTCAATGACGGCCAAGTCAAAGCTCGATCTGCTCGTGTTACTAACGACATTAATCAAGATACGTTTTCACTTGAGAACACCGATTATCAGTTCCTTTGCCAACAAGGCCGAGGCACTGCAGCCTATATCGCCCGCACAGGTCAGTCGGTTTATGAACTCGAAGACGGCTCTATCACATCGTGCCCTCAAGGCGATAATTCATGGCGATTGGTTGCGTCAGGCATCGATGTTGACCAAGATGAAGAGACAGCGACGCTGCACCACCCTCGATTTGAAGTGTTAGATGTGCCTGTTTTCTATGTGCCGTATCTAACCATGCCAATTGGAGATACGCGTAAAACGGGTTTCCTCTTCCCTTCTTTATCGTACGGTTCTAGTGATGGTATGGAAGTCGAGGTGCCATTCTATTGGAACATCGCGCCTCAATATGACATGACACTCACCACGCTCTATATGCAGCAACGTGGTACAAAACTCGATACTGATTTCCGCTACCTAACAGATGGTTGGGGAAATGGGGAAATCAAAGGCGAATACCTCAATAGTGATCGCAAATATCAGGACGAGTCTCGTTGGGGCTACCAAGTTAAACACGACGGTATCATCAATAAACAGTGGATAGTCAAAGTTGATTACTCAAAAGTGAGTGATATTGATTACTTCCTCGATCTCGACTCCGATATTGGTAACCGTGAAGATGGTCAACTGGTTCAAGAAGGACAAGTACAATATCGTTCTGACTTCTGGGATGCCTCGTTAACCGTTCGTGACTTCCAAATCTTATTGAAAGAAGAGAACCGCCCTTATCGCCTGCTTCCTCAGTTAGACTTGAACTACTACACGCCGTTGTGGGGAGACTACCTTAACTTTGACGTGAAGAGCCAAGTCAGCCGCTTCGATACCAGCGATGCTGCGCGACCAAATGCGACCCGTGTTCACATTGAACCAGGGCTTACATTACCACTCTCAAACTCATGGGCAACGTGGACAACAGAAGCGCGTGTGCTCTCTACGTATTACTCTCAAGACTTAACGGGTTTGACAGATGTAAACTTGCAAAACCAGTTGGATGATGAAGTTTCTCGTGTTATTCCTGAGTTCCGTACGCATGCGCAACTTTACTTAGAGCGAGATACAAGCTGGATCAAGGGCTACACCCAAACACTGGAGCCTCAGCTGCAGTACTTGTACGTACCTGAAGAAGATCAGACCAACATCTACAACTACGATACCACCTTGCTACAAACCGACTACTACGGGCTATTCCGCAGTCGTAAGTACAGTGGCATTGATAAAATCGCCTCGGCGAACCAGTTAAGCTACGGTGCGAGTACTCGCTTCTTTGATGATGACTATAAAGAGCGTCTTAACGTTTCATTTGGTCAGATTTACTACTTCGATAAAAAGACCAAACTGAGCAACAGCCCAAATCTTCCGGATGAGACAACCAATTACTCATCATGGGCGATTGAAGCTGATTTCAACTACAACGATTACTTGTTCTATCACGGTGGAATTCAATACGATATTGATTTGAGCTCCATGCAGTTGGCAAACAGTACCTTGGAATACCAATTCAACGGCGGCTTTATTCAGGGTAACTATCGCTACGTTACGCGTGAATACATCGAAGATACGATCATTCTCGAAAACCTAGACACAATTACTCGTAAAGGTATTTCTCAAGCAGGTATTGTAGCGGCCTACGAGTTCAACCCGAACTGGTCTGCGAGTGGTCAATACTACTACGACCTCAATGAAAATGCGGACCTAGAATGGTTAGCGAGCCTACGTTACCAATCTGACTGTTGGTACATTGGCGTCACTTACTCAAACCAATTGCTTGGTTGGGAAGACCAAGCTATCGGCAGCACCGGGGCATCACCTGAATACGAAAATAACTTCAGCGTTAACTTCGGTATTCAAGGCTTTGCGACTAACCAGCGTGAAGACACTGCTGTCAAAGAACTGGATGGTTCTGACAACGCGATTAAGTACGGCCGCCCATTCTATCTGAACAATTAATCAAAATAGGCGTCTTAAATGAATAAGACGCCTATTCAAAAATACTGACGGAATTTTAAATGAAAATTTGGAAATCAATCTTATTCACGACCCTACTCTCTTGCGGAGCGGTTGCAGCACCAGTAGAGATCGATAAGGTTGCGGTCATCGTGAATGACGGTGTAGTTCTACAAAGCGACATCGAAACAGCGATGAAAACGCTGCAAGCCAACGCTCGTCAAAGTGGAAAGAGCTTACCTTCTACCAGCGTGTTAAAAGAACAAGTCGTTGAAAAACTTATCATTGATACGTTGCAAGGCCAAGAAGCAGACCGTATTGGTGTGCGTATTGACGACAACCGTTTAAACCAAGCGATTGCAGAGATCGCACGTAATAATGAGCAATCGGTAGAACAACTCGCTGCTTCTGTAGAAAGTGAAGGTTTAAGTTACCCAGAATTCCGCGAACAAATTCGTAAGGAAATCGCCGCATCAGAAGCTCGCAATGCACTGGTTCGTCGCCGTATTAATATCCTTCCAGCAGAGGTCGATAGCCTTGCTGAGCAACTATCACAAGAAACCAATGCGACTGTTCAATACAAAATTGGACACATTCAACTGCGCTTCTCTGACGATAAAGAAAAGTCAGCTGTAGAAGCAGAAGCTAAAGCGCTCGCGAAAAAGCTAAACGAAGGTGCAGACTTTACGGAGATGGCCTACGCCTACTCAAAAGGTCCTAAAGCTTTACAGGGTGGTGATTGGGGATGGATGCGTAAAGAAGAGATGCCAACCATCTTTGCTGATCAGATCAAGATGCAAAACAAAGGCAGCATTATTGGTCCATTCCGTAGTGGCGTTGGTTTCCACATCCTAAAAATAGAGGATGTAAAAGGCCTAGAAACGGTTGCGGTAACGGAAGTAAATGCGCGTCATATTTTGATTAAACCAACAGTGATTCTGAGCGACGAAGGGGCGAAGAAGCAACTGAATGAATTTGTACGCCGCATCAAAGCCGGTGAAGCAACGTTCGCTCAATTGGCAACACAATACAGTCAAGATCCTGGCTCGGCAGCACAAGACGGTGAACTAGGTTATCAAACACCAGATCTTTACGTGCCAGAATTCAAGCACCAAGTAGAAACTCTGCCAGTTGGCTCAATCAGCGAACCGTTCAAAACCGTTCACGGCTGGCATATCGTTGAAGTGTTGGATCGTCGCCAAGTTGACCGTACTGACTCAGCGATGAAGAACAAAGCTTACCGTATTCTATTTAACCGTAAATTTAATGAAGAAGCGGGCGCATGGATGCAAGAGCTACGCGCAAGTGCGTTTGTTGAAATCGTGGATGACAACAATGACAACTAATACAATTCGTAGAATTGTCGTAACCGCAGGGGAACCTGCGGGTATCGGCCCAGACTTAGTGCTTGCCCTATCGAAAGAAGATTGGGCGCACCAAATTGTCGTCTGTGCCGATAAGAATATGCTGACGGAGCGAGCCAAGCAGCTTGGCATCGAAGTCCAACTGTCTGATTACAATCCAGAAGAAGCACCTAAAGCACAAAAAGCGGGCACGCTTATCGTTGACCATATCCAAATATCGGAACCTGCGGTCGCAGGCGAGCTCAATGAAGCGAATGGCCACTATGTACTAAAAACGCTAGAAAGAGCGGCTTTAGGCTGTATGAATGATGAATTTGATGCTATTGTCACCGGCCCTGTTCATAAGGGGGTGATTAATCGCGCAGGTGTTGCATTCAGTGGTCATACTGAATTTTTCGCCGAGAAGTCACAAACGCCGCTAGTCGTAATGATGCTAGCAACGGAAGGACTACGCGTGGCGCTGGTTACAACACATATTCCTTTAGCTTATGTGTCCAAAGCTGTCACCGAAGAGCGATTAGAAAAAATCATCGATATTCTTCATAAAGACCTTGTAGAAAAGTTTGCTATCGCACAACCAAACATCTACGTTTGCGGGCTTAACCCTCATGCTGGCGAAGATGGCTGCTTAGGTCGTGAAGAGATCGAAACCATCACTCCGACACTGGAAAAAATTCGACAAGAAAAAGGTATCAACCTGATCGGCCCTCTGCCGGCTGATACCATTTTCAATGAAAAATATTTAAATGATGCTGATGCTGTTTTAGGCATGTACCATGATCAAGTGTTGCCAGTATTAAAATACAAAGGCTTTGGTCGTTCAGTAAACATTACTCTTGGTCTACCTTTTATTAGAACATCGGTGGACCACGGTACTGCATTAGATCTGGCAGGGACAGGTCAAGCGGATACAGGGAGTTTCCGAACAGCGCTCACGCATGCGATAGATTTGGTAGAGAAGAAACAATGAGAAATGATGTCCATTTAGGACACAAAGCGCGTAAACGTTTTGGTCAAAACTTCCTGAACGATCCATACATTATTGATGGAATCGTATCAGCGATTAACCCAAAACCAGGTCAAAACCTGGTTGAAATCGGTCCTGGTCTTGGAGCAATTACTGAGCCAGTAGGTCGTGAAGTAGATAAGTTCACAGTTATCGAATTAGACCGCGATCTGGCGGAACGCCTACGTACTCACCCTGAACTGGCAGATAAGTTGACCATCCATGAGGGTGACGCTATGCGTTTTGACTTCACTCAACTAGTGAAGCCAAACAACAAGCTGCGCATTTTTGGTAACTTGCCGTACAACATCTCTACACCATTGATGTTCCACCTTTTTGAGTTCCATAAAGACATTCAAGACATGCACTTTATGTTGCAAAAAGAAGTGGTAAACCGCTTAGCCGCCGGCCCTGGCAGCAAAGCTTACGGCCGTTTAACGGTAATGGCTCAGTACTACTGTAAAGTGGTACCGGTACTGGAAGTACCGCCAACGGCATTCGTTCCACCACCGAAAGTGGATTCTGCCGTTGTTCGTTTAGTACCTTACGAAGAGCTGCCATGCCCGGCGAAAGATCTGCGTTTGCTCGATCGCGTTTGTCGTGAAGGCTTTAACCAACGTCGTAAAACAGTTCGTAACTGCTACAAATCGTTGTTAAGCACAGAAGTACTAGAAGAACTAGGTGTTAATCCAAGCATGCGTCCAGAGAACCTGACGCTAGAACAATTCGTCGCAATGGCGAACTGGCTTGCGGATAACCCGCAGCACTAAGAACTCAAACAATGAGCCAAACCCTTGTAGGTTTGGCTTATTATTATTGGGATATTACGTTTCTGAGGAGTGCACATGGACGTCATTCAACCTTGCATCAAAATTCAAGTTCACACCAAATACATCGAAGAACAGTCCAACCCAGAGCTACAACGCTACGTTTTCGCTTATATCATCACCATCAAAAACCTTAGCCAGCAAACCGTACAGTTAGTGAGCCGCCGCTGGCTAATCACAGACTCGAATGGCAAGCAAATGACGGTTGAAGGTGACGGAGTGGTAGGCCAGCAGCCCTTTATTCCAAGCAATGATGAATACACGTACAGTAGCGGAACCGCGTTAGAAACCCCTGTCGGCGTTATGCAAGGACACTACAAAATGCTGGATGAGAAAGGGCAAGAGTTCATCACCGAAATCGAACCATTTCGCTTGGCTGTTCCAAATGTTTTAAATTAGTAAATTGGAGATTCAGTGGCTACCTATATTGTTGGTGACATCCAAGGCTGTTTTGATGAATTGCAGCGACTACTAGAAAAAGTATCTTTCTCTGCGAAAAAAGACCAACTTTGGCTTGCTGGTGATTTGGTCGCCAGAGGGCCTAAATCACTAGAAACGTTACGCTTTGTGAAGTCACTTGGCGCAAGCGCAATCGTGGTGCTTGGTAATCACGACCTTCACCTTCTCGCAGTGGCTCACGGGATAAAAAAGGTCAAAGACAAAGATAGAACCGCACCTATTTTCACGGCCCCTGACAAAGAGGAATTACTGACATGGCTAGCTCAGCAACCTCTATTGGCCGAGCATGACGAGTTCGTGATGTGTCATGCTGGCATATCACCGCAGTGGAATCTAAAAACAGCGAGAAAGTGTGCCCGTGAAGTTGAGCGCATCATCCAAAGTGGAAAGCTCCCTTGGCTATTAAAAAACATGTACAGCAATCAACCTGATTCTTGGGATGACTCTCTACAGGGTTTGGAGCGATACCGTTATATTATCAATGCTTTTACGCGGATGCGCTTTTGTTTCCCTGATGGTCGTTTGGATATGGATTGTAAATTGCCACCGCAACAAGTTTCCGGTAACAAACTTATTCCATGGTTTGATGTGCCCAAACGTATTCACTTAAATAAAGCGGTGCTCTTTGGGCACTGGGCAGCACTACAAGGCTATATGAACAACGAAGTCATCGGGCTAGATACTGGCTGCGTTTGGGGCGGAAGCCTGACCATGATCCGTTGGGAAGATAAGAAAATTTTTACTCAGGATGCGTTAAGTTAAACACTGAATAACAGTCGATAATCCATAGTAGGAAGAATACTTGTCACTTAACACCTCCTGTAGGGTCATTCCAACGAGCCTTAACGAGACGAGGAATCTAATATCCTCGCGCTGCGAATAGATAGAAATACCTTTGACAACAAAGTACTCGTATAGAGGCTCCTGAACCTCGCTCGTTCGTCGCTTTTCAGGATGACGGTAGGTTGGGATGACCGCTCGCTGCTATACGAACGGCATTACCCCGTTTTAATCTCGAATTACTTCTCTAACACCGTAAAACGCATGTTGTAGGCGTTCTTCTCATCGGCTTGATACATTTCTGAGTAAGTTTCCTTAAACTCGTCTCCCCAATCTGGGAACTGAGTATCACCATCAAAGGCCGCTTCAATGTGTGTTACATACAGTTTATTGGCCATCGGCAGACAAGATGCGTAAATCGCACCACCACCAATGATCATCACTTCTTCCACGTCACCAGCCACGTCCAAAGCTTGCTCAATCGATGTTACGGTAGTGACGCCTTCGATCTTTAGTGTCTCATCACGGCTAATAACAATATTCAAGCGACCTGGTAAAGGGCGACCAATAGACTCGTACGTTTTACGTCCCATAATAACCGGTTTACCCATGGTACAACGCTTAAACCAAGCAAAATCAGCGGGAAGGTGCCAAGGCATTTGATTGTCTTTGCCAATGATGCGATTGTCGGCCATCGCGGCAATCATACTAATGATCATGTTAGGTCCTTATACAATTGGTCTGCGGCGATAGAATAACAGCCCTGGAACCGCAAGACCAACAGCTAAACCTGCAATAATAAACATGGCCTTAAGAAAGTTTTCCATACAGGTTGCGACAAGCTCGGGTGAGTAGCCAACATGATTGATCTCTACCATAGCGATCATTGCTTTGTACGCAAACACACCCGGCACCATCGGGATCAAAGCAGCCACAGTAAACACTTTTGGATGCGCGAGAAAACGGTGAGACCAGTACACACCAATCATCCCAACTAACGTCGCAGCAAAAAAGGTTGCCCACTCAATAGGAATGCCAAACTGCATCATCAAGTAGCGGCTACCATGACCAATCGCACCACCAACAGCGCAATACACTAAAGCTCTTTGTGGCACGTTAAAAACCAATGCAAATCCTACGGCGGGAATCGCCGCAAAAAACATGTCATTCAACAGGCCAAACATCAATTCAAATAAACTCATTAGATTGCCCACCCCCAAATTCCAGTTACACTCATCGCAGCAACGATCCCCAAACATGTCGCCAACGTTAGTAAACTAGCCATCACAAATCGAGCAATCCCCATATTAATGTGGCCTTTCAACATATCTGCGACAGAGTTAATGAGTGGGAAACCAGGTACAAGCATTAATACTGACGATGCCATTGCTACGGTAGGTAGATTACCGATTTGGTAAATTTCCGCTTGTGCTGAAATTAAGGTAGTCACAAAAGCGGTCGCAGCAAAGTTCAATAGAGGGTTGAAATGACGATGACCAATTTCTTGGCGAACGATCATGCCACCAGCTGAAGCTAAAAAGGTCATGATGAAGACTCCCCAATCACCACCAGCTAGATGACTGAATGCCGCACAAGACAAGCCAATCATAAACACCACCAACCAGCGGTTATAACGCTCTGGACTGATAGCGTTCAGCTTTTTCTGCGCCATGGTTGCATCGAGCAGACCACGCTCCATCATGATACAGATTCGTTGAATTTGCGTAATAACGCGCATATTGATGCCACGATCAGCGCAGCTTCGGGTGGTGGTGATGCAATGCCCATCCATTACCGTCGTCACAACCAATGCATTAGCTGATAGTGCTACCGCAACTTCATTCACCCCACAAGCTAGGCCAATACGACGCATAATATCGCTCACAAGAGTACTTTCAGCACCATGAGCAAGTAGCATTTGTCCGGCTTGGGCGACAAGACGAGAAATCGATCGTTGAGTAGATACCGCCAACTCTCTAGGCGGTATGGTTTCTAGAGTCATAAATAAGTCTAATTCCTTTTAGGGTGTTACTCATTCATACGCGCGAGGGCCAAACTAACCCTCAAAAAACACGACGTATCGGTTATTGTGCCGTAAATCACATCACCTAAATATGATTTAGATACAAAAAAAGCCGCAATAAATAATTGCGGCTTAATGAATTATAGGCAAACAGGCATTGTTTGACCGTTCTGATTAGTCACGAACGTAGACAACGTGACCGTCATCTTCTTCATCGTCCCAGTCATCCCAATCGTCGTCGTCATCTTCAGTGATAACGTCTTTACCCGCCATCGCATCTTTATGGTAATCATCCCACATGAAGTTAACTTTATCTTCTTCAGCCACTTCTTCCTCTTCGCGAGGTAGGTTATCCATAAAGTCAGCCAGTTTGTAACAAAGCTCTTTAGTACCGTTACGATTGATCGCCGAGATCTTAAAGTACTCGTCTTCCCAACCTAGTGCGTCTAAGATTTCTTGGATCTTCTCATTCGCTTCTTCTTCAGGCATTAGATCAACTTTGTTGAACACTAACCAGCGCGGCTTACTTGCCAGTTTTTCGCTGTATTGTTCTAGTTCATCAATGATCGTCAATGCATTTTGCACCGGATCGGACTGATCAATTGGCATAATATCGATCATGTGCAGCAACACTCGACAACGCTCTAAGTGCTTCAAGAATCGAATACCAAGGCCAGCGCCATCTGCTGCACCCTCGATCAAACCAGGGATGTCTGCAACAACAAAACTTTTCTCTGGTACGACACTTACGACACCCAAGCTTGGGATCAAAGTCGTGAATGGGTAATCAGCGACTTTCGGTTTTGCTGCTGATACTGCGCGGATAAAGGTTGATTTACCAGCATTAGGTAGACCAAGCATACCCACATCAGCAAGAAGCAATAGCTCAAGGCGAATTTCGCGTACTTCACCCTTTGTACCCAATGTTCTCTGACGAGGCGCGCGGTTTACTGAAGATTTGAAACGCGTGTTACCTAGACCGTGCCAACCGCCTTTTGCGATCATCACTTTCTTACCGTGTTCAGCAACTTCCGCCACGATTTCATTTGTGTGGATATCCACAGCGCGCGTACCCACAGGTACACGAAGAACGATGTCTTTACCACGCTTACCTGTACAGTTACCACCGCGACCGTTTTCACCACGCTCAGCTTCGTAGAAGCGCTGGAAACGGTAATCAATCAGGGTATTTAGGTTTTCATCGGCTTGGATATAAACATCACCACCGTCACCGCCATCACCGCCATCAGGGCCACCTTTAGTGATGAATTTTTCACGCCAGAAACTGACAACGCCACTACCGCCATCACCAGCCTGAACTTTTACTACCGCTTCATCTACGAACTTCATCTTTTACTCCGACTACTTCGTGCGTGGATTAAATCTTACTATGTCATCCGACAATTTTAGCAGATGACAGATCTAAGCTCCCAGATTCAAATCGCTTAGGATCTTAGCGAGAAACTTCGATATGTCGACTGCCACAAATAAAAAACCCCGCCGATTCGGCAGGGCTTTTGAATTCAGCTTAAAGCTATTAAGTAATTTGGTTAAAAACCTAATTACTCAGCTTCGATGCTTACAAACTTACGGTTCTTAGGACCTTTCACTTCGAACTTCACTTTACCTTCAGTAAGAGCGAATAGAGTGTGGTCTTTACCGATACCTACGTTGTTACCAGCGTGGAACTTAGTACCACGTTGACGAACGATGATGTTACCTGCAAGTACAGATTCACCACCGAAACGCTTAACACCTAGACGTTTGCTTTCTGAATCGCGGCCGTTACGAGTAGAACCACCAGCTTTTTTGTGTGCCATTGTTAAACTCTCCTAATAGATTAAGCGTTGATACCAGTGATCTTCACTTCAGTGAACCACTGACGGTGACCCTGTTGCTTACGAGAGTGCTTACGACGACGGAACTTAACGATTTTAACTTTATCGCCACGACCGTGTTGTACAACTTCAGCAACAATTTTGCCGCCCTCTACAAGAGGAGCACCAACTTTGATGTCTTCGCCGTTAGCAACAAGAAGAACTTTATCAAATTCTACAGTTGCACCAGTTTCAACGTCTAATTTCTCTAAACGAAGAGTTTGACCTTCGCTTACACGGTGTTGTTTACCACCAGATTGGAAAACAGCGTACATATTTTACTCCGCTTTTTCCGCACAGCCTTTCTTGAGGGTGTGCGCTAAACTAATCATCAATAGGGCGCAGATTCTACAGAATAGATGCTCCTATGACAAGCCATATTTTGAAAAAATTGGCGAAAAGCTAATCGCCAAAGAAAAGTGCGGCAATCATGCCCTTTAGTAATGTATTAATCAACGTTTTTTAGTGTATTATTCGACAATTATATAAATCGAATAAGCCTTGCAGGGTCTAACTTCAGCCGGATATACGATGGATTTTAAAACTATCCAAGCGCTTACTGCCGATGACATGGCAAAAGTGAATGAAACAATTCAAGCCCAACTTAATTCTGATGTCTCTTTAATCAACCAGCTCGGTTTTTATATCGTGAGTGGTGGAGGCAAACGTCTAAGACCGCTTTTAGCGATACTGTCAGCCCGTGCACTTGGTTACCAAGGCAATGGTCATACAATGGCAGCTGCGTTTATTGAGTTCATCCATACAGCGACTTTGCTGCATGATGACGTGGTAGATGAATCAGACATGCGCCGTGGTAAAGCCACTGCGAATGCAGCATTTGGCAATGCGGCTAGCGTATTAGTTGGGGACTTTATCTATACACGCTCATTTCAGATGATGACGGAACTAGGATCCATGAAGATCCTTAAACTAATGAGCAATGCCGTAAACGTGATCGCCGAAGGTGAAGTACAGCAGTTGATGAACTGTAACGACCCTGACACGACAGAAGAAAGCTACATGCAAGTCATCTACTCTAAGACTGCGCGCTTATTTGAATCCGCAACTCAAATCGGTGCAATCTTAAATGATGCTCCTGAGCATGTGGAAATCGCAATGCAAAATTACGGTAAGTATCTAGGCACTGCGTTTCAGCTCATTGATGACGTCATGGATTACACTTCTGATGGCGAAGACATGGGTAAAAATGTGGGTGATGACTTGGCCGAAGGCAAGCCAACTTTACCTCTACTCCATGCTATGCGTAATACCACACCAGAAAACGCCATCATGATTCGTGAAGCGATTGAGAAAGCGAATGGCATGGATCGCTTAGAAGAAATTCTTGCGGTCATGAAAGAAGCAGGCTCTCTGGAATACACAACGCAAAAAGCTCTAGAAGAAGCAGACAAAGCAATCGCAGAACTATCAGTGTTGCCAGAGTCTGAATACAAACAAGCGCTTGTTACTCTGGCTCATGTCGCAGTACAACGCACGAAGTAATCAATAGCTACCCATAACGCAAGACTTATAGCAAAAAGGAAGAGCATACTCTTCCTTTTTTACGTTTGATACCTAATGACGACGCCCGAGGCGCTAGTAATATCTGTCACTACCGCCATGCAGTTGTGGATCATCTTCTATTTCATCAAAGCTAACGGCGAGTTGCTGTTCAGTCCCTTGTTTGGACAACAATACCGTCTCTGCTTCATGGTCGACCACTAATATCGTACCGACGCCTTGTTGGCACTCAACAACCATGCCTTTACGGATTCGACTCGCTTCCATCATCTTCTCCTTCACTACGTGGTTTTATTCGACCATTTTTACGAAGTTGAGAAATCAAGGATCAAAAAAGCCGATCAAAATGATCGGCTTTCTTCTTATATAGGCTTTCTAGATTACTTTGCGAATTCAACACCAATGTTGATGTCGCCATTTAGTGTTTCTAGCATACCGTCTAATGCAGACTTTTCGTAATCGCTGAGTTTGCCGTAGCTTAGTACTTCTTCAACGCCTTCTTTACCCAGTTTCACAGGTTGCGCAAAGTAAGTCGCGTGTTCGCCGTCGCCTTCAACGTAAGCGCACTCAACTACGCCTTCTTCACCTTGAAGAGCACGAACCAGAGACAGACCAAAGCGACATGCAGCTTGGCCCATTGATAGTGTTGCACTACCACCACCCGCTTTCGCTTCTACAACTTCAGTACCTGCATTTTGAATACGTTTCGTTAATGCTTCTACTTCTTCAGCTGTAAACTCAACACCTTCCACTTGAGACAGTAGAGGTAAGATCGTTACGCCAGAGTGACCACCAATTACTGGCACGCGAACGTCACCTGGATCTTTGTCTTTTAGCTCAGCAACAAACGTTTCTGAACGGATAACATCCAACGTTGTTACACCAAATAGACGACGCTTATCATAAACACCCGCTTTTTTAAGAACTTCAGCAGCAATTGGCACTGTTGTATTTACAGGGTTTGTAATGATACCAACACAAGCTTTCGGACAAACAACCGCAATCTTCTCCGCTAGCGATTTAACGATACCAGCGTTTACATTAAATAGATCCGCACGATCCATACCTGGCTTACGCGCAACACCAGCAGAAATTAGCACAACATCCGCGCCTTCTAGTGCTGGAGTAGGATCTTCACCAGCGTAACCTTTGATAGAAACTGGCGTAGGGATGTGGCTAAGATCAGCGGCCACACCAGGAGTTACTGGAGCAATATCATATAGGGCTAGATCAGAACCAGCAGGAAGACGGTTCTTAAGTAGAAGGGCCAGGGCTTGACCGATGCCACCAGCGGCACCAATAACGGCTACTTTCATGTAGTTCTCCTTGAGAGTATTTCTCTTATAAACGTATTCGTAGGGTAGTTTGTAACCAACTTAAATAAAGCTATCGGAATCACAACTTGATTACAATCAATTAACGCTAGCTTTGCGACCTCGCGCAACTCGCTGTTACCGTGCTACAAATGGGGCTTGGATTATTCTTTTATTCTGTTGAAATGACAAGGAATTCAAGAAAACAGATACAGCCCTACTTCAGCGCGCTAAAGAATTCTATGTGGTATATAGTTTACAGTGACGCATCTAACATAATCCTGGGACTCTTTGGCACCGCCTGAATATATATGCGAGAATATGCAAAATTGCTGACCCGTAATAAGAGATTTGTAATGACTATGCGCAATTCAGAAAAACAAGACAACTTAGTTCGCGCCTTTAAAGCCCTGTTAAAAGAAGAAAGCTTTGGCTCACAGGGCGAGATTGTTGACGCACTCAAACAGCAAGGGTTTGAGAGTATCAACCAATCTAAAGTCTCACGTATGCTGACTAAATTTGGCGCCGTCCGTACGCGCAATGCAAAAATGGAAATGGTTTACTGTCTTCCTGCTGAGCTAGGTGTCCCAACAGTCAGCAGCTCTCTGCGTGAACTGGTACTAGACATCGATCGTAATGCAGCGTTAGTGGTAATTCACACCGGCCCAGGTGCAGCACAGTTGATTGCTCGCTTGCTTGATTCACTCGGTAAATCCGAAGGTATTCTTGGCGTTGTCGCGGGTGACGATACCATTTTCATTACGCCAACCATGGCAATTACGACTGAGCAACTCTTCAAATCAGTGTGCGAGCTGTTCGAATATACTGGTTAAGTTCTATAAAGCTTCAATCAGCTAACTCATTGTGGGTTATAAAAGAAGTCTCATTTTGTAGCCCATAATTTATGTAAATTTTTTGCTTACTCCGCTCGTTCTTTAACCACCCATTTTGTGATTAACATCACGCAATTGATCTTTTTCATTTCAGTCACTAAACGTTAATTAAGTAATTGTTATAAAAAGAATTAAATCACAAATTGAATCCTATCCCCTGATACAAAATTCAGACTTATCAACTATAACATTTAACAATTGGATAATTTTCTGCCAATTTTTTGTTATGATTCGCTCGCTTTTTCAAACGATTGGATTGAAAAAGGTGCCGTTTCCAAATAGGAAACTCCAGAAGTGATTTATGGTTATTTCCGGGTAAATAATGAATATAAGGAAGGGAAATTCATGGCATTTAACAAACTTCTCAAAGTAGGCGCTATCGCTGCAGCCGTAATGGGCGCAGGCGCAGTTAACGCTCAAGAGTTTATTACCATCGGTACTGGCTCTGTGACAGGTGTTTACTACCCAACTGGTGGTGCTATCTGTAAGTTGGTAAATAAAGGTCGTAAAGACCACAACATCCGTTGTTCAGTAGAATCGACTGGTGGCTCAATTTACAACGTTAACACTATCCGTGCAGGCGAATTAGATTTTGGTATCGTGCAATCGGATTGGCAGTACCACGGCTACAACGGTACGAGCAAGTTTGAAGAACAAGGCCCGTACAAGAAGCTACGCGCAATGTTCTCTCTTCATACAGAACCTTTCAACATCATTGCGCGTGCAGATTCAGGTATTGAAAACGTTGAAGACCTGAAAGGTAAGCGAGTAAACATCGGTAACCCAGGCTCTGGTGACCGTGCAACGATGGGCGTTGTCATGGAAGCGATGGGTTGGACAAACGACAGCTTCAAATTGGCGTCTGAGCTAAAAGGCTCTGAACGCTCTCAGGCACTTTGTGATAACAAAATTGACGCCTTCATTTACATGGTCGGCCACCCGAACGGTTCAATCAAAGAAGCAACCACATCATGTGATGCGAAGCTAGTTTCAGCAACAGGCCCTAAAATCGATAAAATTGTTGCCGACAACCCATACTACGCCTTTAGCTCAGTACCGGCTGGTATGTACCGCGGTACAGACAAAGACGTAAACAGCTTTGGTGTTGCAGCAACAATGGTAACGACCTCTGATGTTTCAGACGATGTCGCTTACAACGTGGCAAAAGCTGTGTTTGAAAACTTTGATACCTTCAAACGTCTACACCCTGCATTCGCAAACTTGAAGAAAGAAGACATGGTGAAAGCTGGTCTTTCTATTCCTCTTCACCCAGGTGCAGAAAAATACTACAAAGAAATGGGTCTAATTAAGTAATTACCTCAGACTCTACATACAGGCAGGAAAGAGTATTTTCTGCCTGTTTGAGCATACAGGTTGTAGCACGTTCTAACTGTATGCTTCATTCGCCAGTTTTCTTCTGAAAACTGCGAGCTCATACCCAAGAAAACTTAAACGCCGCCTAACAGAGTATCCAACAATCAACACTTTGAGTTCAGGCAGCAAAATACTCGAAAGCAAACTTCGCTCCATTCACTACACTGATAGAGGCGAAGTGTGGTTCTCGATAAAAATCAGACAGGACCATCAATAATAAGGAAAAAGTACATGGCGACGAATCAAGCTCCGTCACAAGATGTGCAAGAAATGGTGGCTCAGGCAGACACAGGTGCACGTAGCCCTTCGGGAATGCAAGGACGAATCCTTTGGTTTGTTCCTCTGTGTTGGTCACTATTTCAATTATGGTACGCATCCCCGTTACCATTTATTTTCAATTTTGGCGTACTGAACGACACGGAAGCGCGATCTATCCACCTTACTTTCGCGATCTTTTTGGCTTTCACTGCTTATCCAGCGATGAAGAATTCTCCTCGCGATCATATCCCTCTTGTTGATTGGATACTCGCGTTGGCAGGCAGCTTTTCAGCAGCCTATATATACCTTTTTTATACTGAGCTAGCAGGACGCTCAGGCGCACCGACAACAGTTGATATCGTTGTTGCTGTTATCGGTATGCTCCTCCTTTTAGAAGCAACACGCCGAGCACTTGGTCCACCATTAATGGTCGTGGCTGCTGTTTTCCTTACTTACACCTTTGCAGGCCCTTACATGCCTGACGTTATCGCGCACAAAGGGGCAAGCTTGAACAAGGCCATGTCTCACTTGTGGCTAACAACTGAAGGCGTATTTGGAGTTGCGCTAGGTGTTTCTACCTCTTTTGTCTTCTTGTTTGTATTGTTTGGAGCAATGCTGGAACGCGCTGGTGCTGGTGCTTACTTCATTAAAGTTGCCTTCTCGTTGCTTGGCCATATGAAAGGTGGCCCAGCTAAAGCGGCCGTTGTTGCATCAGGTTTATCTGGTCTGGTTTCTGGTTCTTCAATCGCAAACGTAGTAACAACTGGCACCTTTACCATTCCACTGATGAAGCGTGTTGGCTTTCCCGGCACAAAAGCGGGTGCGGTAGAGGTAGCGGCTTCAACCAATGGTCAGTTAACACCGCCAATCATGGGTGCAGCAGCATTTTTGATGGTGGAATACGTCGGTATCTCCTACGTTGAGGTGATTAAAGCTGCCCTACTTCCAGCGCTAATCTCTTATATTGCTTTAATTTACATTGTTCACCTTGAAGCATGTAAAGCAGGCATGACAGGCCTTCCTCGTCGCCACAATCCAACACTAGTACAAAGTCTGCTGTCCTTTACTGGCACAATCTTAGGATTGTGTGTGATCAGCGCATTGGTTTACTACGGAGTGGGTTGGACAAAGGACGTCTTTGGTGATGCCGCGACACCAATTGTTACCGTCGCACTATTAATCGCGTACGTTGGGTTGGTGAAAGTCTCAGCAAATCACGTGCAAGATGGCGCAATTGAGATTGATGCAGAATTAACAGAAGTACCTGATCCTGGCCCAACCGTTAAGTCAGGCTTGCACTACCTACTCCCTATCGTCGTATTGGTTTGGTGTTTGACTGTCGAACGTTTCTCACCTGGCCTTTCGGCATTCTGGGCAACGGTATTCATGATTTTCATTTTGCTGACTCAACGTCCGTTGATTGCACTGCTGTCAAAGCAAGGAGACATGCTTCAGCAAACCAAAGATGGCTTTGTCGATCTTGCCGAGAGCTTAGTTTCTGGTGCGCGCAATATGATTGGTATCGGCGTTGCAACCGCGGCAGCGGGCACCGTTGTTGGTGTTGTTACACTAACGGGTATCGGCCTAGTGATGACCGACTTCGTCGAGTTTATCTCTGGTGGCAGCATCATTCTTATGCTGCTGTTTACCGCCATCATTAGCTTGGTTCTGGGGATGGGTCTGCCAACAACGGCGAACTACATCGTGGTCTCTACGCTAATGGCGCCGGTTATTGTTACGCTCGGCGCAGCGCATGGCTTAATTATTCCGTTGATAGCGGTGCACTTGTTCGTTTTCTACTTTGGTATTTTGGCCGACGATACCCCACCTGTAGGCCTTGCGGCTTTTGCAGCAGCAGCAATTGCGAAATCAGATCCAATTCGTACTGGTATCCAAGGTTTTACTTACGATATTCGAACCGCTATTTTGCCGTTCATGTTTGTGTTCAATACCCAGCTATTGTTAATGGGGATCGACTCTTGGTGGCATTTGGCACTCACAGTCATCTCATCGATCATTGCAATGCTGATATTCTCTGCGGCAACTCAAGGGTGGTGGTTCACGCGTAACAAGTGGTGGGAAACAGTCCTATTATTAGTACTGACATTTTCGTTTTTCCGTCCAGGTTTTTGGTGGGACATGCTGTACCCAGCGAAAGTTCTTTCTCCTGGCGTTGAGGTAGCTCAAATCACGGAAACACTAAATGTAGGAGAATCATTGGAGTTACGTGTTGCCGGTGAAAACCTTGAGGGCGACTACATTGAGAAAACGGTTCGTCTTCCATTCGAAGACAGTGCGACAACAGCAGACGCACGTATTTCATCTATGGGTCTGATGCTGACCGAAAGTGACAACAAAATGATTGTCGATATGGTTGAATTTGGTAGTCCAGCAGAGTCCGCAGGTATCGACTTTGATTGGGAAATCAAGTGGGTTATCCAGGATGCAGACCGTCCGATGAAAGAGTGGGTGTTTGTACCATGCTTAATGATTTTGCTGGTGCTTGCAATGAACCAAAAACGTCGTGCTCGTAAGGAACAATTGAGCGCATAACCGATTTGGCCCCGAGGATAAAGGGGCCTTAATGAGAGACATTGAATGTACAAACAAATTCTTGTTCCGGTTGATCTAAATGACCAAGGCTTTTCAGACCGAGCGGTTGAACTAGCGGTTTGGCAGGCAAAGCAAGCAAATGCTCAAATCCATCTTCTGACTGTACTACCTGGTATTCACATGTCGATGGTTGCCACATACTTTCCGAAAGATGCTGCGGCCAAAATGAAGCAAGACGTGAAGCAGCAACTAAAAACTTTCGCTAATGAGCATATTGCTGAAGATGTGGTTTACCAAGTGCATGTTGCTGAAGGCAAGGCCTACGCGACCATTCTTGATTATGCAGAACGTTTAGGCGCTGATCTCATCATTATGCCAAGCCACAAGCGCTCTAAAATCAATAAAGTAATGCTTGGCTCTGTCGCGAGTAAGGTTGTGGAATATTCTCCAATCAATGTGATGGTCGTAAAACCGCAAGGCTAAGTAAATACAGAAACGAAAAAGGACGCTAACATTAGCGTCCTTTTTATATGAAACAAGTAAGGGTTATGCCATCACTGGGTAATCGGTATAACCTTCTGCTCCCCCCAAATAAAAGTGTTCTGGTTTCGCCTCATTAAGAGGTGCATTTTTCTTAAATCGCTCAACTAAATCTGGGTTTGCGATAAAGGGAACGCCAAATGCGACCACATCAACTTTGTTTTCTGCAATTGCTGTTGCCGCTTCTTGTGCACTGTAGCCCACGTTCGCCATTAAGTGACCTTGATAGTTTTCGCGTGCTGGCTTGAGAACATCTGCTTTTTGTACGCCTTTCAGATCCGCACGCATCACGTGCCAATAAGCAAGATCGAAAGAATTAAGTTGCTCTGCTAAGTAACGCACCAAACCAACTGGATCACTGTCTTTCATGTCATTAAATCCATTTAGCGGAGATGTACGCAGACCGACTCTTCCGGGTCCCCACACCTCAACGACTTCTTTCACTATCTCAAGTAAAAATCGAGCACGATTTTCAACCGAGCCACCGTATTCATCGGTACGTAAATTTGAGCCGTCACGAAGGAAGTTATCAATAAGATAACCATTGGCGCCATGTATCTCGACCCCATCAAAGCCGGCTTTCTTGGCGTTTTCTGCACCTTGTTTAAACGCCGCAACAATGGAAGCTATCTCATCCACTTCGAGTGCTCGTGGTACCGTATATGCTTGCTTACCCGAAGGGGTATGGACTAATTCATCACGAATGGCCAATGCGCTCGCCGCTACAGGTGTTTTTCCTTCATTCAGATCAGGATGACAAGCTCGTCCCGCATGCCAAATTTGCAGTACAATCTTACCGCCTCTCTCATGAACCGCATCCGTTACCTTTTTCCAAGCTGCGATTTGCTCTTCGTTGTAAATGCCCGGTTCTGCCATAAAAGCAGACGTACCTTCCATCACCATGGTGCATTCAGCAATGATAAGTCCGGCACTCGCACGTTGAGCGTAGTATTCAACCATAAGGTCATTAGGAATATGGTCTGCGCCAGCACGAGCTCTCGTTAAAGGCGCCATAATAGCACGGTTATCTAATGCTAATTGACCGAGTTCGATAGGAGAAAATAAGTCTACAGAGTTGGACATGTTGTTTACCTCAAATGACAATAACTTGATGGCTAAGGATGAGGTGCCAGACTATAATCAGATTAATATTGAAACAATATGGATAATTGAAAGTGATTGTTCGCAATTTAGAAACAATTGACTTTAGAACGCTTTCTATCTTTGTCACAAGCTGTCGACTACTGAGCTTAACCAAGTGCGCGCTGGAGTTAAACCTACCGAAATCTACTGTTAGTAAAGCCATAACCAAACTCGAACAACACTTTGAAGCCAAACTCCTAGAGCGCACAACCCGAAAGTTAGTGATCACCGAAGCTGGCCAAATGGTTTTAGAGCGTGCTGCAAGCTTAGTTGAGGAATTCCACTCAATTGGCCATGACGTACTGGAGATGGAACAACAGATCCAAGGCCGGCTGCGTATTTCCGCGCCACCAGCGTTGGATGCGTATATGGCGGAACACATCTTTTTGCCATTTTTAAAACAATGGCCAAAAGTACAAATTGCGTTAGAAGCATCGAACGATTTTGTTGATCTGTTTTCACACGGCTTTGATATGGCAATTCGAGTCGGTCAGATAGTTGATGATCGATTGATCGCAAAAAAATTAGGCTATACGACTCGAGTCCTGGCTGCTAGCCCTGAGTATTTAGCTGAGTTCGGCGTACCTGAAACGCCAGAAGACCTGACAAAACACAACTGTTTGAGGTATCAATATGTTTCAGAAATAGGGCCTTGGACGCTGATCTCACACGATAATACCGTCAATGTTTCAATAACCAGTAACTTCTCAAGTACAACTGTAGAAGCAATATTGAAAGGCGCACTTAAAGGACTAGGCATCGCTAACTTACCTGTGCAAAACATGACGCAAGAGCTAGAAAGTGGCACCTTAGTCAGAGTGTTGCCGCAATGGCACACGGTACCAATGCCTATTTATCTAGTCTATCGTCCTGGAGCAAACCGCCCACGGCGCGTACAAGCAATGATTGACCATATCATGAGCTTAAGATCTCAATTTGAATTTGGCCCTAGGCATGGTTTGTGTTGCGGAGAAGCATGACCTAGCAACTATCAGGCACTAGCATGCGGCTCGGATAAATGCCGCAAGCTTCTCACTAGCATGCTGTTCACTCAATGCAGACATATCACCCGCGGCTTCCACTTTACCATCCGCCACAAACACAAAGTGGCTGGCAATCGCTTTGGCATCGCTTAAATGGTGCGTGACCATCAATACGGTTATTCCCCGCTCTGCTGCCAGTTTTTTTACCAAGCTCAGCATCTCTTCACGCAACACCGGATCAAGCGCCGAGAACGGCTCATCCAACAGCCACATGGGATGAGGCTGAACAAAACAACGCGCTAAGGCAACACGTTGACGCTGGCCACCAGAAAGATGCTCTGGCAAACGGTCGAGGTACTCTGCAACACCAACTTGCTGCGCGGCTTGTTCAATCTGACGATTTTGGTCCACCGTAAGCTTTAGCCCTGGGTGTAAGCCCAAACCGATGTTGTCACGCACCGATAAGTGAGCAAACAAATTGTGCTCTTGGAACAACATAGAGAACGGACGCAGATAAGGCTCTTTACGCACAATGGACTCACCATCAACACAAATATCACCACGGTCAGGATGGATGAATCCTGCCACCAACGCCAGCAAGGTTGACTTCCCTGCCCCACTTGGTCCCATCAGCGATACAATCTGTCCTTGCTCAATCGTTAAGTCAAAACGAAACAGTTCACGTTGGTAGGTGTACTGCACATCATCCAACACTAACATTACGCTCTCTCCTTCGTTTTCAATACTTTCTCAATCAAGGCAAAACAGCCCACACTCAACAACAATAGGGTCACCGATACCACCGCAGCTGCGTCCATCTGATAACTGCCAAGCAACTGGAACAAATACAGAGGTAAGGTACGAAACTCTTGTCCACCAAACAGTGCTATGGCACTTAAATCCCCTATTGCAAACATAAAGCTGATCGCAAACGCATGTGCAAACGGCTTGCGTAGCGCCTGCCACTCCACCACTTTAAACCGTTGCCAGCCACGCATGCCTAAGCTGGCACATACATACTGATACTGTTGTTCAATGTGCAGCATTGGCTGCGCTAGCGTTTTGATCACGTAAGGCAAAGCCATCAAACCGTTCACCAAAATCACGACAAAAAATGCCAAGCTAAAAACATCGGTAAATGCGCGCAGTAGTAAGAATAAACCGGTGCTAATCACCAGACCTGGAGTCACCAAAATAACGGTGCCGATTAACTCAATCTGATCAGCTCGCGTGTTTTTGTACTGCAACCGCCAACGGCGACTGGTCAATAGTATGGACACCCCTGCAGCGACCGCAAGCGCGCTAGCGACACAGGCGACTTTGAGGGAGTTCAATAGCGCAGACCAAAAACGCTCATCGGTTAATACTGTCCAAACTTGTTGGTTGATGCCACTCAGTAACACCATCAATAACGGCGGTATTACCAGTAAAAAGGCACCTATGATCCAAAAGCTATCCCAAGCTTTTGACCACCCATGATCCTTCGTTAAATATTGCTGTACCGATGTGCTTCCAGCACTGATAGAAACAGGCCTTGTTAACTTCTGCACTCCAATAGCAAGCAGTCCACATAACAGCATCTGCCACAGCGCCAATAACGCCCCAGCTTGTAAATCAAAATCAAACTTAATCGCTTGGTAAATGGCCAATTCAATGGTGGTGGATTTTGGCCCGCCCCCCAACGCCATTACAGTGGCAAAACTGGTAAAGCACAACATAAACACCAACCCACAAACGTGGGGAAGCTGCTGCCTTAAACGCGGCCATTCTACCCAGCGAAACTTATCCCAATGGCTCATCCCAAGATGCGCGCAAAGCTTATGCTGCTCGGCAGGAATAGACTCCAAGGCTTGCAGAAGCAATCGTGCCGCGTAAGGTAAATTAAAGAACACATGGGCGAGTAAAATGCCGTTCAAACCGTAAATAGAGAATGGCAGTTTAGTGTCGAAACTTTGCAACCACTGCGCCAACAAACCACTGTTGCCATAAATCGCTAACAGCCCAAAAACACCAACCAAAACCGGCAACACCAGTGTCGATGCAAACAGCTTAAGCAGTAATGATTTACCAATAAATTGGCGACGCGAAAGTGCGTGCGCTACTGGAATGGCAAAGCCAACACTGAGCAATGTGGAAAGAAACGCTTGGTAGAAACTGAACTTGGTGACATGTTGATAGTACGGGTCGCCCCATACCACAGACACATCAAGTGAAGGGGCTTGAACAATCAAAGCACCTAGGGCAGAAATAACAAAGGTCGCGATGATCATCGCGACCCCTAAACCTATTTTTGGAACAGAATTCAAAGGTAAAACCTATCTCATTCAGATGAGGATGGAAACGTCAGCTAAAACGTCAATGCGCTTTGCCATTCGCGAATCCAAGACTTACGCATTTTTGCCACTTCATCAGCACTAAAGCTCAACGACTTGCTTGGAACACTCAAAGTTTCAAAACCTTTAGGTAACTCAACGTCAGTGACTGGGTACATCCAGTTACCCGTTGGCATCGCCGATTGGAACTCATCACTTAAAATGAAACTCATAAATTGATCAGCAAGTTCTGAGTTTTTTGCCCCTTTCACTTTGGCGGCTACTTCAACTTGCATGTAGTGGCCTTCAGCAAAATTCGCCGTAGCAAACTTCGAATCGTTTTCCGCAATTAAGTGGTACGCAGGTGAAGTGGTGTAAGAAAGCACTAAATCGGACTCACCATTGAGGAACATAGAATACGCCTCAGACCAACCTTTCGTGACCGTTACGGTTTTGCTCGCTAGCTTCTGCCACGCTTGCGTCACATCGTCGCCATAAATAGATTTCATCCATAGCATTAAGCCTTGGCCCGGCGTTGAAGTCCGCGGATCTTGGTAAATCACTTTCAGATCGTCGCGCGTTTCCACCAGCTCTTTCATGCTTTTCGGCGGATTAGCCAGTTTCTCTTTGTTGTACACAAACGCGAAGTAGCCGTAATCGTACGGTACAAACGTCGTGTCACTCCAACCGTTTGGTAACACTGTATTGGACGTATCTACATTGTGCTCGGCAAGCAGACCGGTTTTCTTCGCTTCTGCCATCAGATTGTTATCCAAACCTAATACGATGTCCGCTTTGCTATTACCGCCTTCAAGACGAAGACGATTCAGAATCGACACACCATCGTCCAACGCTACGAAGTTAACGTCACAGCCACATTTTGCTTCAAAAGCTTGCTCGATTTTAGGACCCGGCCCCCAATCTGCGGCAAAAGAATCGTAGGTATAAATAGTTAATGGGTTTTCAGCAGCAAACGCTGAAGTTGAAGTAATTGCAGCTAGGGCAATCAGATTTAGAGTGGGTTTCACTGCTCGCTCTCCATGAGTATTTCAGAGAAATAAGTTGAGCGGCACAGGGTTTGAGGCGGCTATTAAGGACTTCCAATATCCAGACTCAATTCCTACGCCAGCATTATCTGGTTCAGGTAATACGGGTCCCTAGTTAAACACTTAGGTCTCAGCGCCCCAATGCATTGATTGACTCAATGCTAAATGGGTTTGCTCCCCGATGAGTTGGATGGATTGTAAAGGTATTTGAGTGGTTACACAATCAGCTCACGAGCGCTGGTCATAACCCCAACGAGGCACCAAACCTTGCTCAATACCTAAGTGGTCAAGAATTCTCGCCACCATAAAATCCACTAAGTCTTCAATACTCTTTGGCTGATGATAGAAGCCTGGAGCTGCTGGCATGATGGTGACGCCCATTTGCGATAGCTTGTGCATGTTCTCCAGATGTAGCGTTGAAAATGGCGTTTCGCGAACCACGAGCAACAGCTGCCCGCGCTCTTTCATTACTACATCAGCGGCCCGTTCGATCAAGTTGTCCGACATACCGTGTGCTATGGCCGCAACGCTTCCCGCAGAGCATGGGCAAACCACCATTTGCTTAGGTGCAGCAGAACCAGACGCAACCGGCGAGAACCAATCGTCTTTACCGCAAACGGTGATGTTATTTGGATTGCAGTTCAGGTGCTCTACCAATGCTTGCTGCGCCGCTTCTGGGCCACTTGGCAACTTAAGATTATGCTCGGTTGCCATCACAACACGAGCCGCCGAAGAAATCAGAACGTAGACATGATAATCCGCCGCAACCAAGCATTCTAAAAGACGAAGGCCGTAGGGAGCACCAGAAGCACCCGTTAATGCCAACGTGATGGCTTTTTTATGAGAGGGTTGTGTTTTGTTTTGCATATCAATCAGGCTTTTTGTTTTAACTGCTCAAGAAGTTTTCCGTGAATACCACCAAAGCCACCGTTACTCATGACTAGAATTTGGTCACCTGGTCGCGCACGTTCAACGATCTTGGCTACAAAGTTATCTATATCCGCATCGACAAACGCTGGCTGTGTGCATTGGTCGGCAATGTCTTGCACAGACCACTCGATATTATCTGGCTGGAACAAGAAGACTTCATCTGCACTGTGTAGTGACTCTGCAAGTGTGTTTTTGTGTACGCCACGCTTCATGGTAGCAGAACGCGGCTCTAACACAGCAAGGATGCGTTTTTCACCTACCTTGTTACGCAAACCACCGACAGTAAGTTCAATTGCCGTTGGGTGATGAGCAAAATCATCGTAAACCGTCACACCTTGTTCTTCACCTTTCAGCTCTAAACGGCGCTTGGTATTGATGAAACGCCCTAATGCCTGGCAAGCAAGATCCGGAGTGACTCCAACATGTCGTGCAGCAGCGATTGCCATCAGCGCATTATCCACATTGTGGTCACCCACCAAATTCCATTCGACGGTACCAACCTTCTCGCCTTGCAACGCAACGTCAAATTTTGAGCCATCAAGCACTAATTTGTGCGCTTGCCAGTCGCCATCAACACCTGAAAACTGCTTTTCTGTCCAGCAACCACGCTCGAATACATCCGCCAAAGCTTGGTCTTGCTTCGGAGCTAAGATTAAGCCATTGCCGGGAACCGTTCGCACTAAATGATGGAATTGGCGCTTGATCGCTTCTAGATCATCGAAGATATCAGCATGATCAAACTCAAGATTGTTCATGATTAAAGTGCGAGGATGGTAATGCACAAACTTAGAACGCTTATCGAAAAAAGCACTGTCATATTCGTCCGCTTCAACGACAAAAAACATACTTTCACCCAAACGAGCAGACACTCCGAAGTTACCGAGTACCCCACCGACTAAGAAACCCGGTTGATAACCACAATCTTCAAGTATCCAAGCAAGCATGCTCGACGTGGTCGTTTTCCCATGTGTACCCGATACCGCCAATACCCAACGATCATGCAGCAAAAACTCGTTGAGCCACTGCGGGCCAGAGGTGTAACGCATGTTAGTGTTGAGCACATGCTCGACACAAGGGTTGCCACGGCTCATCGCATTACCAATCACCACAAGATCTGGTTGGGGGTCGAGTTGAGACGGGTCAAAGCCTTCAATAATTTCAATACCTTGAGACTCAAGCAGTGTGCTCATTGGCGGATAAACGTTGGCATCAGAACCAGTGACTTTATGTCCTAATTGGCGCGCTAGAATCGCTGCGCCGCCCATAAATGTGCCACAGATACCCAAGATATGAATGTGCATAAACTAAACCTTGTAATGCGTTTTTTAATGCTTTCATTATCGCGATTACCGCCTGAAAAGCGAGTGACTTTAGCCTTCTTCTTGCAGTCCCTTTCACAAATATGACAAGGTTGAACACAGACTGTACAACCTCTTGCTTACTGATGAATCCCTCAAACAAGTCTACAAATAAATTGAGATCTCAAACAGTTACTTCATTACCATTAAAAAGATCTGCGACTTAAACTTACATCCAGCGCAATCGTTTAACATCCATAAAGAGATGCTCACTTGCGCACTACCCCCAATGAAATGAAAATGTAAGGATTAACCATGTCAGGACTGCGCACCCTAGGCGAGTTCATTGTCGAAAAACAAGCGGATTTCCCCCACGCTAGCGGTGATCTATCATCCCTTTTAGCCTCCATTCGTTTAGCTGCAAAAATCGTTAACCGCGAAATCAACGCAGCGGGTCTCGGTGATATCACTGGTGCTGTAGGCACGGAAAATGTCCAAGGTGAAGATCAGCAAAAGCTCGATGTTTACGCGAACGATAAGTTTAAAGCCGCGCTTGAAGCTCGTGATCAAGTGTGTGGCGTTGCCAGTGAAGAAGAAGACGAAGCAGTTGCGTTCAATAAAGAACTCAACCAAAACGCCAAATATGTAGTACTGATGGACCCACTTGATGGTTCTTCTAACATCGATGTGAACGTCTCTGTTGGTACTATCTTCTCGATTTACCGTCGTGTTTCTCCAATCGGTACCCCACCAACTGAAGAAGACTTCCTACAACCTGGTCACAAACAAGTGGCTGCGGGCTACGTAATTTACGGCTCCTCCACCATGTTGGTATACACAACTGGTAACGGTGTAAACGGCTTTACTTACGACCCATCTATCGGCAGCTTCTGTCTTTCTCATGAAAACATGATGATTCCTGATGATGGTAAGATCTACTCCATCAACGAAGGTAATTACATTCGTTTCCCTCAAGGGGTGAAGAAGTACATCAAGTACTGCCAAGAAAACGTGCCAGAAGACGGTCGCCCATACACTTCTCGCTACATTGGCTCGCTGGTTGCTGATTTCCACCGCAACCTACTGAAAGGCGGTATCTACCTTTACCCAAGCACACAAAGCCACCCGCAAGGCAAGCTACGCCTGCTTTACGAATGTAACCCTATGGCATTCCTCATTGAGCAAGCTGGCGGCATTGCATCGGACGGCGTGAATCGCATTATGGACATCAAGCCTACTGAGTTGCACCAGCGTGTACCTTTCTTTGTGGGTTCGAAGAACATGGTTCGCAAAGTTGAAGAGTTCCTTGAACTGCACCGCGACGAAGAATAATTTCAGACCTTTGTCCAACGCGGCAGGTGTTTACCTGCCGCGTTTTTGTCGCTAAAGTGAAACGCGAATTTATCATCAGATGAAGCCGCTTTTGTGTGACTCATCGTTAATGAAAAGGAATATTCTAATGAGCTTAAACCATGTACCAGCAGGCAAGTCGCTGCCTGAAGATATCTATGTCGTGATCGAAATTCCTGCAAATGCAGATCCAATCAAGTACGAAGTAGATAAAGACTCTGGTGCTGTATTTGTCGACCGTTTCATGTCTGCACCAATGTTCTACCCATGCAACTATGGCTACGTGAACAATACCCTGTCTCTTGATGGCGACCCAGTCGACGTATTGGTACCAACACCATACCCACTCATGCCAGGTTCAGTCATTCGCTGCCGTCCTGTTGGCGTTTTGAAGATGACAGATGAATCGGGTGAAGATGCAAAAGTGTTTGCGGTTCCCCACTCAAAAATCTCGAAAGAGTACGAGCACATCCAAGATGTGGACGATATCCCAGAACTACTGAAAGCGCAGATCACGCAATTCTTTGAGCGTTACAAAGAGCTTGAAGCAGGCAAATGGGTGAAAGTGGATGGTTGGGCAGATGTTGCTGCCGCCAAAGCTGAAATCCTAGAATCTTACGAGCGAGCTCAGAAAAAATAAGCATCACTGCTGATACAAAATTAAAAAGAGCTGCTCTAGGGCAGCTCTTTTGCTTTCATCTTACCTGTGTCAACTAGATAGGTGCGCCTGCTGAAGACATTCGTCCAGCGTCGTAGTCATGTTGAAAGAAGGGGTCAACATCATCACAAATGCCAAAATACGGCCGCCCGATAACACCGAGCATATAAGCACTTTGCTCGCAATACTCTTGCTTGCCTTGCTGGTAACCCGCTTGATAAGCCATTATCAGTTCTGCCGTCGCATGGTTAACATCATCCAGCTTCGCAATTCGCTCCTCAGATAACTCCCGTAATCCATCTAAAGCTGACTGCTTACCAAACACTTGCCAATCGGTCACATTATTCGAAGTCGGTAGTGTTGTTTGTGCGCATGCAGCAAGAAGCAACGCCATTGATCCAATTACGAATGTTTTCATCGTGACTCCTTAGTGTTTAGCTCGTTGCTATTGATAATGTCAGTATAGCTCACACCTTTTGACACCAATCTCCGGAAGCGATTTCTTCGGTTAATTGCTCAGTATCTTGATATAAGTAGATCCAAGCTTGGCCAAACGGCGTAACGATGCTCTCTCGGCGATATTCCACTGGCACATCTTCTAACCTATCTAGCTCGGATAAGGTTTCATCATCAATCAGATACACTTCACCTTGAATCGAGCGTTGCCCATCAGACAACGCTGGATAAGGGCCTAAGTCATACATTGCAAATTGAGCATCCGTTTCATGTAAACCAAGAAACTGCGCCGAGCGCAAATACTGATGGTTGTACTCTCCCTTGCGTAACGTGCCGTAGACAAAAATCAAATGCTGCATAACCACTCCTTAGTCATGACTGTGTATGCTTAGGTTAAAGCACTTTAATCGAACTCAAACTGATAGAGTAGGTCAACGGCGCTATCTACACCAGATACCGCTTCTAAATACAAGTCTTGCATCAATCGGTAACGCACAGTGAACTCACCTAGGGAGTTAAAGATGCCGACACCATATTTCACCTGCAAACCTGGCAGAATATAACCACTCACCGTCACTTGCGAGTCATCGCCCGACCCAGCAGTGTCCAGCTGTAAATCCTGTACGCCAAAGGCTTCACCGATTTCACCAACCACACGACCACTCTTCGCCAAGCTTAAACCAATTAAGGTAGTCGTCATTGCATTACCACCGGCTTCACCATCAATATCTTGACCACGAAGTAGATAAGAAAGTGCATTGGCTTGGTTCATCGCGGGCTCTGAGAAAATTTCTATACTCGGATCAGATGCTGGGCCCGACACTTGTACCCCCGCAATGACATCATCTTGGGTATTGTCTGGATTACGAATCGCTTTGATAGACAAGTAAGGTTGATCTGGTGGACCATTCATCAGGATCTTACCTTCTTTAATCAATAAGTCCTGACCAAACGAACGATAAGAACCGTCAACAACATTCACTTCACCAACGATGAAAGGACCTTTGTCTTTTTGTGTCACGTTTAGGTTCCCTTTCAACCCACCTTTTAAGCCAAAAGCGGCAAGTTGGAAGTCATCACCAATTTTAATGTTGATGTTCGTTTCCACATCAAACGGCATCGCAGCCACATCGTCCACTGGTTGCAAGTTTTTATCGAGAATAACGGTATCACTCGATACACCTACCGCACTTGGTGGAAGCTCTTCGACGACAATTCTTCCCCATGGCAAATTAATATCACCCTCAATTTTCGCAAGCTGAGGGGTCACATCTATTGTCATGTCAGGCTCAACCTTGATTTTTACCATTGGAGGCAAATCAACATTGAGCTCTTTAGCAAATACACGCGCTTTAGTGCGCCAGTTCTGTAAGTCCTGCCAGTCGGCATCACCGGTAACGTTCAACTCACCATCCGGGGTTAAAATTCCGGCATTCAAGTCCGCTTGATGACCTTTAAAGTTGATGACGACCTGCCCTGAGTTTATATCTATCGGTGTGACTTCACCCTGTAGCTTCATTTGGTCAATCAAGAACTGACCGTTCACCTTCGGATGCATAACGTCACCTGATATCGCTAGGTCAGTATTCATGTTTGCTTTAAACAAGCTGTACTCACCAATCAACGGTGCCAAGAAGTCCAAGTGGAACGTAGAGAGTGAAACCTTACCATCAATAGTGGGCTTTTCAGACGAGACATTCAGTAAAGAAACCTTACCAGACAAGTCACCGTTATCTTTCACATCAAATAGCCACTCGGCATCAAGCTTGTCTTTCGCTAATGCTGCTTTAAAGTTGAAGCTTTCCCAACCGACTTTAATTGGCTGTTCAAGCGCTTGTTCAACTTGGCCTTTTGGCATATTGACACTTAAGGTTACTTCAGGCTTTTTCTCTGGTGCCCATTTAGCAAAAGCCTGTGCATTAACCGAGCCTTGCAGCTTGGTTTCTGGCGGCAGGAATTGTTTGATTTGGTCAAAATCAAAATCA
Source organism: Vibrio sp. 2092 (assembly GCF_033339635.1). Classification (NCBI taxonomy): domain Bacteria; kingdom Pseudomonadati; phylum Pseudomonadota; class Gammaproteobacteria; order Vibrionales; family Vibrionaceae; genus Vibrio; species Vibrio sp. 2092. The sequence goes on from NZ_JAWOUY010000006.1 coordinate 122,092, forward strand.
TTGATGGCTAACTTCGCCTGGCCACTCTTACCGACACTAATGTCTTCGGTTAGACATACGCTCGACTCCGCTTGCAACCAACAATGCGCTTGAACGTTCGCGATCTGTTTGTCGATATTGACCTTCACCGCGGTCGATTTTTGCAACGCCCACGGGCCTTGTTGCGAGCTCAGCGTCAAGCGGCGCAGCGCCCCATTCCAAATCATTTCTGGTTTCTGCTGGAATGTCCCTTCAATTTCTAAACTGGTCGACACCAGGTCAGACACTACATCGAGCGTCAGTTGATGCAGTTTTTCATCCCCAGAGACTTCAAGGTCAGCACTATCAACTTTTATGTCGTCATAGGTAATGTTGTTCGCAATTAGGCTTATGTTCGCTTTTGGTGCTGGCAGAGGCTTCACATCACCCTTTAAGGTGATCGTTTCTACGTTCGCCTGTTGCTGCCAGTTTATCTGATTTAAAGCGAGATCAAGATTGATGTCTGGTTCTTTCAAGCTACCACGTAGTGCGACTTTACCTTGCATTTTACCTGCAAGATCCGGAACACTTTTCGCAAAATCAGGGAAGTTAACCTCAACATCCATCAGAATTTGCTTATCGATCTTACCCTTTGCACTGAGTTGGTTTGGACCATGAGAAAGCGCTAAACCCTGAGTGGTAAGTTGGATGTCGTCGCCTTTGCCGTTTTTATCAGACGCTTCAAGTTGCCCTTCAACATTCAGCGGATACCCTCGCAAAATGCCGTCAATGTCTAACTTAGGCAAACTGACTTGCCAACCGCCTTGTTCTGTTAACGACCCCGAAGTCGAAAGGTTACCGCTGATATCCCCTTCAGCTTCTTTCCATTGTAAACCTGGTTGAATGTTTTTCAGGTTCAAGTCAGCTTGCCAGTTGATTGGCGCGGCCCAATTGGCCATGACTTTCCCAGAGAGTTCGCCCCCTAAGGTTTTCACTACAAGGCTTTCGAGGTCAATTTGCTCTAGCGTACCTTTGCCGTTTAGTGCGACATCAACGGCGGGAATATCTTTGCCCGAAGCTTTGGTTTCTAATGCGACTTCGTAGCCATCAAGTGAGCCTTTTGCCGCCAAGCTTGGTACAGAAACCTGGTAATCGCTTTGTCCAAATAGCGGCCATTGCGCCTGTACATTTTTAATCGCGACATCAAACGGCAACTGTGTTTTAAGCGGTTGAATATCACCTTTGATCTCCGCTTGTACAAGCTCAGAAAGCGTAGCATTTAGTGACAAATCACCAACCGAACCCGAGACCGAAAGCGACAGTTTTTGTCCCTTCGCATCCGCTTGCTTCACTAACGCGTCCAATTGCGCTTTGATAGGGTAATCAGAAGAAAGCGTCACTTGTGTGCTCAACTTGCCTTCCACTTCTGGCATGTCGAGCTCTAACGTTTTGACATCAACACGTTCACCGCCTGCTCTTGCAACCAAACCAAGATGATTGACGATCACTGGCGTTTCACCCGCCAGTTTGAAATTGTGAATATCAAGACGACGCGCTTCAACCGTCAGTGGAATCCATACTTCGGGTAACACAATATCTTGCGGCGTAACGTCAGTTTCTTTCGGCTCCTCGGCAGCCGCTTCAGGTTTAGCCTCACTTGGTGCTAAAGCCACATTAATGTCTTTCAACGCGGTAGGTGCGATCACCAAACGATCACCCTGCATCGACAAAGCGGTCGAGAATGTTTGCCAATCAATTTGATTGCCCAGCACATTGACATTGATGTCATTAAAGCTGACTTTATTAACAAAAATTGGCACTGGCGTACTGATAGAACGCAGTGGTGGTGTTTCCTCTTGCTCCTCGCTTGCTGGCGGTAGCTCTGGCATCTTAAAGTCAAGCCCCTGCAGTCTTAACTCATCGACACAGACCTTAGGGTCAAAGAAACAGCGGAAGTTCACTGCCAAAGCTAAACGCTCGACTTTGGCGTCGATATTCAAAGACTCATCGACAAAACTGACGTTATGCAGTTCGAAGCGAGGAAACAATGAACCCTGCACTTTTTCAATCTGCAATTGTGGTAGTGCTTTTTCGGCTCCCCACAAGGCAAATTTGAGGCCTGGGTGGGTAAATAAAACTGTCGCGACAATAATGATGAGCAACAGCAATAGACCAATCAAACTGAGCGACAGCCATTTGGTCCACTTAAACATCATTTTGATCATAGCTCAGGCCCCAATGAGAAGTGGATACGAAACTCTCGTTCTGGTTTTGCATCCAACCCCCATGCAAAATCAAAACTAACAGGGCCCACCGGAGACGCCCAGCGGATACCAACACCAGCACCTGATTTCCAATCTGGTGTTTCATTAAACGCATCACCAATATCGTAAAACGTTGCAGCCCACCAGTTTCCATAAACACGATATTGGTATTCTAATGTACTGCTAACAATGTATTTACCCCCCGTCAGGGCGCCACTCTCATCCACAGGTGAAATAGATTCATAGCCGTAACCACGAATATTATTGTCACCACCAGCGAAGAAACGCAGCGACGGTGATAGTTTTTCAAGTTCATCGGTAATATTCGCACCACCTTCTAAGCGGAACAAACCACGATGATTCTCTCCAATACCACGAATCCAAGAAGTCGAGCCAATTAAGCGGAGCACTCTAGTTTCAGAAAGCATAGCGGTATCACCATACTCAATAGTGATGCTTTGCTTGTCTCCCCACATTGGCATATTGCCCCCTCGAACCCTAGTCCGAGAAAATGTCGCACCTGGAAGTACGAAGTTGAATTCATCATCTTGTAAACCTTGCGTAAAGCTCTCGTACAAATGACGAACATAAACGGTATTATGCCAACCACCGTCTGCTAACCAATGACGCTCCACTGCAAGGTTAGACTCGATACTCTGCGTGTCACGGTTGTCTAGGTTTTTAAGCCCATATTGAACTTGATAATAATCGTTAGCGACATCTTCTAAAGGAATTTTGTAAGAAGCAGTCACGGTTTGCTCTGGCTTAGATAGGGATAAAGCAGTGTTGAAACTGTGTCCTCGGGAGCTCACCCAAGGTTTCTTCCACTTCAACGTTCCTCGAACGCCGACATCCGTTGAGTAACCAATACCCGTCTCGATCTGATTCTTCGAAGCAGGAGATAAAGACACTTTAATTGGCAAGTCTCGGCCATCATCAAGCCTATCCAATTCAGGCTCAACAAAAACTGAGGAAAACCACTCCGTATTTGATAGCTTCTGGTTAAACTCGCCCAGCTTCGAAACGTTGTATGGGTCCCCTTCTTTAAAAGGTTGTAGTGATGCGACACGGTCTTCCCAGATGTGGTTGCCAATAAAAGAAACGTCGCCAAAATTGAAACGTATTCCACTGCTGTAGTGCAAACGGACATTAGCTTCGTTCAGATCAGGGATAACCTCTAATCGACTTAGCGTAAACTCACCATTGAAGTAACCACGCTGAAGCGCCAAGTTACGAATGCCTGACTTAAGGCTGTCGTATTGGCCTTGATTCAAAACTTGACCAACTTTTAGCGGAGAGCGCTCAATAAGTTTTGCAAACTCTTCATCGTCCTTAGCCTCTCCAGTGATGACCACATCCATGACTTTCACTTTCACTGGCAAGCCCGGCTTGATGAGCACAATTAACTCATCATTCGCTTCAGGAATAGAGTATGAAATTTTTGCATGATAATACCCAAGCGCGTTAAGCGCTTCAGTGATACTTTGATCTAATCTCGCTTGAAAACGCAGAGAAGTGGAGTAATCCTTCTCTGGAATAGATGATAGATACGCACTGACATTCTCTTCTAAAGCGCCATCAATGCCTTTCAAAGTCAAAGAAACATCGGCATAGGCACCATGAGAAAAGGCAAACAGGCCAACAATGGTGGGGAGAGCTTTTTTTATCATGCTTTTATGGCTGAATGAGGTTAAGTAAACGTAAATAATGATAACGCCAATTAGATTCTAAGTCTGTAATATTAATAGGTTTAACGCGGTCTATGTCATCACAGCATCAGATACAGACGAAATGAAAAAGTTCGCAAATTTAAGACACGTATTGAAGGACAAATACCATGCTCAACAAACAAACATTGATCAGTATAGAAGATGCCTTGCCAGGTAGAGATCAACCAATGCAGATTGACGATCATCATTTTGTAAATAAATCTAACCTAAAGGCGCCTCTTGCGTCACACCAACAGCAGATTTTGCTCGGAATGGGCTGTTTTTGGGGCGCTGAGCGCGTATTTTGGCAACTCGACGGCGTTGTATCTACTTCGGTCGGTTACGCTGGGGGGTACACACCCAATCCCACGTATGAAGAGGTCTGTACAGGTAAAACGGGTCATACAGAAGTCGTACGAGTCGTTTTCGATGAACGCGTCATCTCATTAGAAAAGCTACTGGCTGTTTTTTGGGAAAAACACGACCCAACTCAGGGAATGCGTCAAGGTAACGACTTAGGTACTCAATATCGTTCTGCAATTTACACTTATTCGACGGGGCAACTCGAGAGCGCAGAGAAATCGAAACTCTTGTATCAGCAAGCACTGCAAGAAGAGCAACGCGCGAACATCACCACCGAAATACAACCAGCAGGTCCGTATTACTTTGCGGAAACCTACCACCAGCAATATTTGGCGAAAAACCCTGATGGTTACTGTGGCATCGGAGGAACGGGAGTTTGCTTCCCACCAAGCCTCCAAGGATAAACCTAACCAGCAACAAAAAGAGCGACCGATATGGTCGCTCTTTTCTAAATCTAAGTGGGTACCAAGCTAACTAAGCCGATAATGATGCTATCACTTGGTTGACTTCTTTAAAGATGGTGAGCCTTTTATGATCGTTGACGTCAGGTAGTAACACTTTGCCATTGTCGAACTGAAAACAGCCAACCCCAACAATAAAAAACTGACCTTTGAACAACGTTTTAACAAAACGGGCCACTTGTAATGGTCGATATACAGCAAACTCACGTAGCATAACTCACCTCAATTCCTTTGAGAAAACACGGATTGCTTATTTTTCCTCTGCAATCTTAATGCGCAATTTGCGACGGAACTCATTTTAGCAAATTCTAAATATAACGCAAGATTACACCACTCCATACGTTAAATAAATGTTACCAACGGTCCTACAAATTTCTAGGTTCTGGATATATACTGGAAGCTTCCAAACCTCGTACGGAATATAACAATATGAAAACTAAGACTCTCCTACCTCTATTACTGGCCTTAACGCCAAGCTTGACCTTTGCACACAACTTGTCAGTGGGAAAAAGCGTTCCTCCTGTCAATGTTGCCGCTTACGGCGAGATTGTTTTACAAGGCGAAGGCGTTGCATACCAACCCTGGGCAACTCAACATATGCAAGGCAAAGTTCGTGTCATTCAAGCCATTGCAGGCCGTAGCAGTTCAAAAGAAATGAATGCCCCTTTAATGTCGGCAATAACAGCGGCAAATTTTCCACAAGAAAGCTACCAGACCACAACTATCATCAACCAAGATGATGCAATTTGGGGGACAGGCTCTTTCGTGAAGTCTTCAGCTCAAGACAGCAAAAAAGAGTTCCCATGGTCATCCATGGTTCTTGATGAAAATGGCGTAGTTGCTAATACTTGGGACCTGAAAGAAGAAAGTTCGGCCATTATTGTTCAAGACAAAACGGGCAAAGTTCTGTTTGTCAAAGAGGGCGCACTTGAGCAAGATGAGATAACAAAAGTCATTGAGCTTATTAGACAGAACATCTAGCTTCATTGAATGGCTCCTTGTTCTTGTTGTAAGGAGCTATATGAATTTGATTAGAAGCATGGGCAGTGACAACTCTGCTCTTTATAAGTGCGACACTTCCACAGAGAGTATTACCAATATTTTTCGGCACGTATGTGTGGAGTTAAATTTTTCTGCTAGCCAACAAAAGAGTGAACTTTTATTCATTATGGGTGTTATATTATAACAGTCGGTAAGAGGAGCTCAGATGTACCACCACCAGCAAAAAACACTAAGATATTGGTATCGCACTGCTTTATTTTTCAGTGTTGCGTTGCTGATCGCTTGGAACTTTGCGGTTGTACTCCATCAAGTCGATCTGACGCCCGACCATCATACCCATCATCATTGCCAATTATTTTCTGGTGTTCAGCACGGTATAGCAAAGGTACAACCTACCCTCTCTACACCGACTTTTACGCGCGCCCAGCATCATCATGTTTTTTTGCATCTCGTGTACGGCGAAGAAGTTCTTGGCGCTGCTCGTGCCCCTCCTTATTTTGCTTAATTTCCAAACTATTCCACACTCAAAATTATTGAGTTCATTTCCGCACCTAGTGTGTCAGGAACAATAACTTAGTGAAACTCGAATCTGAGCAATACCGCCTTTGGTTAATGCCAGTAAAATTAGGAAAAATACAATGTCATCAAAACACGTTTTAGCCCTTGCTATTGGCCTCACTTTATCGACAGCAGCGAATGCAAACGAATACCGCCAGCATGGTGCTCATGTGCATGGTCACGTCGAGTTTAATATCGCCCAAGATGGCAAAGATCTGTTAGTAGAGATCACAGCTCCTGGAGCTGATGTTGTGGGTTTCGAACATGCTCCAGAAAACGCACAACAAGAGCAAGCGCTTAAACAAGCCGTCGCTACACTCGAAGACAGCAACGCATTGTTCGCTATTAACTCACAAGCTGATTGTAATGTTGAAGAAGCTTACGTGAGCCACAACCTAAGCGAAACTCATGAGGAACATGATCATAGTGAGCACGACCATGATGACCATGCACATCACGATCATGAAGGACACGAACACCATGATCATAATGAACATCATGATAAACATGACCACCATGACGATCATGATGAGGCGCACGATCATGGCGGTCACGGTGAATTTTCGGTGCAATATCGCTTCAATTGCGAACAAGTTAATCAGCTTAGCCAAATCCAAACCGATTGGTTTAACCAATTCCCAACTACAGAGTCCATCAGCGTCAATATATTCACTGATACCATGCAATCAGCAATTAAATTAAGCAAAGATAACACCCAAATCGTAATCAAATAACACGAGTGGCGTGTGAGTACCCACTTACACGCCACAGCTTTGGTGATTTAATATGACTGAAACCACACCAAATGTTGTCGAGCTAGAGGATGCCCAATTTTTCTGGCCCGGTTCAACCAACCCAACCATCCACATCCCCAAATTACACATTACACAAGGCGAGCATGTGTTTATCAAAGGTCCAAGTGGCTGCGGTAAATCGACCTTGCTCGCTTTGTTGACGGGGATTAACACATTAACTTCAGGCTCTCTATCTGTACTCGATACTGACCTTGCTAGTTTAAGTGCCAGTCAGAGAGACCGCTTTCGCGCCAATCATATTGGCTACATCTTTCAACAGTTCAATTTATTGCCGTACCTTAACGTACTTGAAAACGTATTATTGCCATGTCAGTTCAGTAAAATACGACGTGACCGTGCCCATTTAGGTGCCTCATCTCAAACATTAAATGAACAGGCTCAGGCCCTACTAGAACGACTGCACTTGCCAAACGAGCTTCATACACGCCCTGTCTCTGAATTGAGTATTGGTCAACAACAACGTGTGGCTGCGGCTCGAGCTCTGATAGGACATCCAGAGTTAGTGATCGCTGACGAACCAACCTCAGCTTTAGACTATGACAATCGTAAAGCATTTATTGAGCTCCTTATGGAGCAAGCGAATCAAGCCAATGCCACACTGGTATTCGTTAGCCACGACCCAACACTCGAACCCTTATTCGATCGCACGCTCAATCTACCCGACATTAATCAAGTATCTAGCCTAGGAGCCATATCATGAGTGCTGTTGTAAAGCTCGCCTGGAAAAGCTTGATGAACCGCAAAGCGACGGCAATTCTAACCATCATGACCGTTGCGATTTCAGTGGTACTCCTCTTGGGCGTCGAGCGTATCCGAACTCAAGCCAAGGATAGCTTCTCCAATACAATTTCAGGCACTGACCTCATTATTGGTGGACGCTCTGGGCAAGTGAACCTATTGCTCTATTCTGTGTTTCGTATTGGTAATGCGACCAACAACATCGATTGGAAAAGCTACCAAGAGTTTGTCAATCATCGTTCAGTCGATTGGGCTATTCCAATCTCGCTTGGCGACTCGCATAAAGGCTTCCGAGTTATGGGAACCAATCACAGTTACTTTGAGCATTACAAGTTTGGAAGTAAGCAACCACTAACATTTAGCAAGGGCAGAGAATTCAATGGTTTATTTGAAACCGTGCTAGGTTCTGATGTCGCTAAACAACTTGGTTATGATATCGGTAGCGAAATCATCATTGCCCACGGCATTAGCGACGTTGGCTTTAGCCGTCATGACAATCTGCCATTTAAAGTTGTCGGTATCCTTGCACCTACAGGAACACCAGTCGACAAAACTGTCCATGTATCATTGGAAGCCATCGAAGCCATTCACGTCGGATGGGAAAGTGGTGCGCGTTTGGGCCCGACACCCAAGGCACAAGATCTCAAAAACAGAGACTTTCAGCCCAAACAAATTACCGCTATGCTCGTTGGTTTGAAATCTCGTATTCAAACTTTCGCCCTGCAAAGACAAATTAACACCTACCCCAAAGAGCCGCTCAGCGCCATTATGCCCGGCGTTGCGTTGCATGAGTTATGGGGAATGATGTCGGTTGCAGAGCAAGCCCTAATGGCAGTATCTGGTTTTGTCGTGATCGCAGGGTTGTTAGGTATGTTAAGCAGTCTATTAACTAGCCTACAGGAACGCCGCCGTGAAATGGCGATTTTGCGAGCCATGGGAGCAAGGCCTCGTCATGTTTTCTCACTATTAATTAGTGAAGCCAGCTTGCTCACTGCTGCTGGTATTATTACTGGCGTTACTGGGCTGTATGCCATTCTGGCTATCGCGCAGCCGATCATCCAACAGCACTATGGAATACATCTCACCTTAAGCATCTTATCTACTTATGAGTGGATGCTATTAGGTTTCGTACAATGCGCTGGTATTGTGATTGGTTTCATTCCCGCACTCCGCGCCTACCGACAGTCACTGAGTGACGGAATGACAATAAGGATTTAATAAAATGTGGAAAAAAATACTCGCAAGTTGCTTGCTGGTCGTCGCATTCACAGCGCCTGTTATGGCCAGCGAAGAACCATTAAAGCTTGACTGGATTGACCTTGTTCCAGAAAAAGAGCGTAAATTGTTCGACAGTATAGGCATGCCCGCATCTGATCACAGTGGTGGCGCAGCCCAGCAGTCCAAGATTGGTAACGTTCGACCAGAACTGAACGGAAGCCAAGTTAAAATTCCGGGGTTTGTTATCCCACTTGAAGGTGATGCCGATACCGTCACCGAATTTTTATTGGTGCCATATTTTGGAGCTTGTATTCACGTGCCACCACCGCCTCCAAACCAGATCATTTACGTGAAGTTTCCGAAAGGCGCGCCTGTTCAAGAGTTGTGGGATGTTATATATGTGGTTGGAACGTTGAAAACCGAGACGATAAACCACGAACTGGCAGAAACGGCTTACGTTATTGAGGGATCAGAAATAGAAGCCTACGACGATATGTAATTTAAGTCGTCGATAAGCCTCGCTACACCTAAGGCGTCACACTGGCGCCTTTTTTAGCTTTGTGCTACACGATATAACGAGATAAATACGCTAATACGCCCACATAAATAACCAAAAGAAACGCTATCGACAGGTGCTTTTTGAGTTTACCTGCTTCTGAGAACTTCATAGCCCCTCCAAAATAACGATAACAATTTTAACAACTCATTATCATTTTGAATAGCCCTATTCGTTCAAAAACTGAGAACTCCTGTCTGGTCGCTTGGTCAGATAAGGTGTAAATTTAAACGTGCGAACCGCGCAGTTCTTGGTAGGAAAACGAATGGCAGACCCGACAAAGCAACCTGTTGTCATCGAACATCAGTCAGACACAAAAAAAAATACGCAACAAGAAAAGAAACAAGGCTACATAAAAGACAGTGCTAGTAAGGTAAAAACCATTGCCCAAATACACGGTCTTGACGCCTTACTGCAAACCGAACCGCCAGCCAAATCTGCGTTTGAAAGAGCCCAATTGCGAGAGCAAAGACGCCAAGAACAGCGACAAAAAAACTTAGAACAGATTTTAAAATTAGCGCACAGTTCATGCCGAGATGAGACAGCGGGAGAGCCAGACCAAGATTGGTTGCATCGATTTTTTGAGATGGCTCAAGACATCCATAACAGCGCGATGCAAAAGCTATGGGCTCAAGTGATGAAGCGTGAAGTGACCAATCCGGGTTCAACATCCATGAAAGCGTTGAAAACCCTCAAAGATATGTCACCAAAGGAAGCACAAACTCTGCAAAGAGCCGCCTCTTTAGCGTGCAGTTTTGGAGGGGATCACAGCAGAAAACTGCTGATTGGTTACAAAGCGCAAGGAGGCATATTTAGCTTCGGCAAGCGAGACGTCGCCAACAGCCTAAATATGGGAAGTTTTCAACTGCCGTATTCAAGCTTGTTGCTCTTAATTGAATTAGGGCTGCTGCACAGTGCCGAACTTGAATCTGGCGAAATTAGTATCGAGACACCGTTGGTCCTCACCTACCAAGGTAAAAACTTGTCGCTGAACGTAAACAGTAAAGGTGTCCGCCTTTTATATTACCGCTTCACACCCACAGGCAATGAGCTCTGTACCTTGCTCGGAAACAAACCACATGCCGAATACTACGATCAAATGCTTGCACTGTTAAATCATAGATTTAGTGTCCATAGTGAAGCTAAAAGTACGGTTCATCATACTGTCTAGCCAGTTGGAGAAGCATTTGACCACCTATGATCCAAATACTTCTCCAGCCGCTCAAAGAGCTTTAGGTCACCTATGATCTAAATGCTTTTTTATCGGATCACACCGCGTTGTTTAAGATCGATTAAGCACAAATCCACCAACTCCTCGACACTCTTTTCTCCTGCGGGCAAATCGATTTCAGGGTTCTCTGGCGCTTGATATTCCGAATCAATACCAGTGAAATTAGGAATCTCTCCCGCACGGGCTTTACGGTATAAACCCTTAGGATCTCGACCTTCGCAAACCTCTAGAGATGCATTGACATACACTTCAATAAACTCGCCTTCTGGCAATAAATCGCGCACTAACTTCCGCTCTGCACGATGCGGTGAAATAAACGCCGACAGAACAATTAAACCCGCATCTGCCATCAACTTCGCCAGTTCACCAATGCGACGAATGTTCTCGCGACGGTCCTGTTCAGAAAAACCTAAATCGCTACACAAACCATGCCGTACATTGTCACCATCCAATAAATAGGTGTGGTAACCCAATGCTGCAAGGCGATTTTCCAACGCCCCTGCTACGGTTGATTTACCCGCTCCAGATAAACCAGTGAACCACAATACGGCAGGTTTTTGCTTCTTTAATTCAGCACGAAACTGTTTATCAACCGAATGCTGGTGCCAAACAATGTTTTCATCTTTTACCGTCGTTTCGGCAGTCATAACGTATCCTTGTAAATATCGGAATTAAAACGGGAAAAAGACCGGGATCAAAGTAAGTACTAATACAGAGTACACAATCGAAATTGGCACTCCAATTCTCACGTAGTCGGTCAATTTGTAATTTCCTACGCTGTACACCAGCAGGTTAGTTTGGTAACCGTAGGGAGAGATAAAGCTCGCACTCGCGCCGAACAAAACCGCCATGATGAATGGCATCGGATCCACGCCATAACCCACCGCCATGCTATAGCCGATAGGAAAAGAAAGCGCAGCCGCGGCATTGTTTGTCACCAATTCAGTGAGTACCAATGTCATGATATAAGTCGCCACCAAGGCACCAAATACTCCCCAGCCATTAAACGCTTCAATAAACATCACTCCCATTCTTTCTGACAATCCAGAAGAGATCATCAGTTGAGCAATAGACAAAGCGGAACCGACAATCACGACGATATCGATCGGAAAACGGCGGCGCAGTTCTGAAATCTGCACAATACCAAACGCAATAAGCGCGATAAGGTACGCAGCTAGACCTTTAATAATCGGTACTAACTCTAATAGAGCGCATCCAATTACGGCTGCAAAGCCCAGTAATACAATAGAAGACTTATTCGTATCAAGCCGAGCGCTAGAGTCCAAGTCATGCACTAAAACAAACTCTTTACGATGAGCTCGGCGTTCAGACTCAAAACGCTTTCCTGGAACCAGAACTAACGTGTCTCCTGGCGCTAAGGCAATACTACCCAAGCCACCTTCTAGGCGTTCGTGGCCTCGGCGAATCGCCACAACAACGGCATCGAATCGGTCGCGGAATCGGCTCTCTTTGAGGGTTTTGTAGCAAAATGTCGCCGACGAGCTCACCACAACTTCGATAAAGTTTTGCCCATTTAAGTGCTGCTGACCAAACAACTTGAGGCCCGGAATTTCTTGCAGGGTCGCGACGCTCTCAACATCGCCACAAAATAACAGGCGGTCTTTTGCATTGAGCACAAAATCCGGTCCCACAGAAGAAACAGTAACACCATCGCGCACCACTTCTGCAAGAAACAGTTTGCGCAGCGCACGTAAATTATTCTCGCTGATCGTACGCCCAACTAGCGGTGAGCCTGGCTCAACGCGAGACTCAAGAAAGTAAGGTAAATCTTCTTGATTTTGATCATCATAATTCGGTAGCAAGTAGCTCAGTGGGATAAGAATCAGCATCCCTCCCACCAGCACAGCCAAACCTATCATCGTAGGTGTAAAAAAGCTCAGGCTCGGTAAGCCTGCGTCTTCGACAAAGCTGTTGATGATTAAGTTAGTCGACGTACCAATCAAAGTTAACGTGCCACCAAAAATGGCGGCATAAGACAAGGGAATAAGTAATTTCGAAGGTGCATGCTGCTGATTACGCTTAATCGCCCCAATCAATGAGACAACCACAGCGGTATTATTCGTAAATGAAGAGAGCAAGGCTGTCGATACACCGAGCTTAGCAATCACGCTGCCTAACTGGCCCTCAGAGATACTTCGGCTCACCCAACTGATCAGCAGTGTTTTTTCTAGAGCACAGGATGCAAGAATCAATAGAACCAGGGTTAACAATGAAGAGTTGGTAAAATTGGATGCGATAGTGGCTGAATCCATCATCCCAGCCATGAATGCAATAAAAGCGGCACCCGCAAAGACATAACTAGGCTTAATTTTCGTGACAAGCAAGCAAGTGATAATGCCAAGCAAAATCGCTAACACAAACCCTTGTTCCCACATAGCCTTTCCTTACCAAATAGCCCTAAAGGGCACAACAACGACTCATTTATCCATGAATCACCGACAAACGAGCAAACAGACAAAAATCAGCGCAAGCGAAAAGAACATCAGAATGCTCGGTTTCTTGGGCTCCACCGAAGCACTCTGGTATTAGGAGAATACCTAACGACATTTCGCAATTCAGTTAGGTAGCGACACCCCAAGTACAACAGCAAACAGTGCCTGAAATTATCGTACTTGGGTGAGCCAGTTACTTTTTCAGAAACTGGCTGACGTCTTTTGCTTCCCAGTGTGGGAAGTGTTTACGGACAAGCGCATTAAGCTCAACTTCAAACGCAGAGATGTCCGTCAAATCGCGCTCAACCACGGCGAGGCTCTCTTTAACCATGCCAGCACCAACCGTCACGTTTGTCAGACGATCGATAATGATAAAGCCACCGGTATCTGCACAGTCTTGATAATTGTCCAGCGCGACTGACTCATTAAGAGACCATTCACACAAACCAATACCATTCAATGGCAGCTCTGCCGAGCTATGAGTCGAGAGATTATTAATGTCATATTGATGACGAATCGCTTCAACATGACCTACGGTTTTCTTACCTGCGATTTTGATGTCATAGTCACGACCCGGTTGCAGGGGTTGCTCTGTCATCCACACCACATCGGCAAGCAAATGGTTTGTGGTTTCCACTTGAGCATTATCTAGAACAATCAAATCGCCACGGCTAATATCGATCTCATCGCTTAGCGTCAGAGTGACAGCTAATCCGGCACGAGCTTCTTCGATATCACCATCAAAGGTCACAATACGTGCCACAGTTGACGTTTTACCCGATGGCAATGCTTTAATGGCATCACCGACTTTGATCGAACCAGAAGAAATGGTCCCCGCAAAACCACGGAAATCGAGGTTAGGACGATTAACGTATTGCACAGGGAAGCGGAATTCACCCGCGCCTTTTTCTTGATCCACATCGACCGTTTCAAGAAGCTCAAGCAGTGATGGGCCTTTAAACCAAGTCAGGTTTTGGCCTTTATCCACCACATTGTCCCCTTCAAGCGCTGAGATCGGGATGATTTGAATATCAATATCCCCTGTCAGATTCTCAGAGAACTTCAGATACTCATCGCGGATCTCTTCAAAGCGCTCTTGGGAGTAATCCACTAAGTCCATCTTGTTGATCGCCACAACAAAGTGCTTCAAACCCAACAGGTTGGAAATGAAAGAGTGACGACGAGTTTGATCGAGAATGCCCTTACGTGCATCAACCAGAATCACAGCTAAGTCACATGTCGATGCGCCTGTAGCCATGTTACGTGTGTACTGCTCGTGTCCAGGAGTATCTGCAATGATGAATTTACGTTTCTGCGTCGAGAAATAGCGGTAAGCCACATCAATCGTGATCCCCTGCTCTCGCTCAGCTTGTAAGCCATCGACCAACAACGCAAGGTCGGGCTTTTCACCCGTGGTACCCACACGTTGGCTGTCTGAATGCACTGCCGCTAGCTGATCTTCATAAATTTGTTTTGAGTCATGGAGTAAGCGACCGATTAATGTACTTTTACCGTCATCCACCGAGCCACAAGTCAAGAATCTAAGTAACGACTTGTACTGGTGTTGTGTTAAATAGCCTTCGATACCAAGCTCGGCTAATTGAGCTTCAACTGCACTGTTCATTATCTTTCCTTAGATCCTTTAGAAGTAACCTTGACGTTTCTTAAGCTCCATCGATCCTGACTGATCGTGGTCGATCGCTCGGCCTTGGCGCTCACTCGACGTTGCCACCAGCATCTCTTCGATAATGCCAGTTAAAGTGTTTGCTTCAGACTCGATAGCCCCAGTCAATGGATAACAACCAAGGGTACGGAAGCGCACACTCTTCTCTTCAATCACTTCACCCGGTTGAAGCTCCATACGATCATCATCAACCATGATCAGCATGCCATCGCGTTCAACAACTGGGCGTTTGTCCGCGAGGTAAAGCGGCACGATCTCGATGTTTTCTAAATAGATGTATTGCCAAATATCAAGCTCAGTCCAGTTAGACAGTGGGAATACACGAATGCTCTCACCCTTATTAACCTGACCGTTGTACGTCTTCCATAGCTCAGGACGTTGGTTTTTAGGGTCCCATGTATGGTTCTTATCGCGGAATGAATACACGCGCTCTTTCGCCCGTGATTTCTCTTCATCGCGGCGCGCGCCACCAAAGGCGGCATCAAAACCGTACTTGTTCAGCGCTTGTTTTAAGCCTTGAGTCTTCATGATGTCAGTGTGCTTAGAAGAACCATGAACAAACGGACTACAGCCCATGGCTAGACCTTCTGGATTCTTATGTACCAAAAGCTCAAAACCGTATTTGGCCGCGGTGCGATCACGAAATTCAATCATCTCGCGGAACTTCCAATCGGTGTCGACATGCAGCAATGGAAATGGAATCTTACCTGGGTAAAAAGCTTTACGCGCTAGGTGCAGCATCACTGATGAGTCTTTACCAATCGAATACATCATGACTGGGTTATCAAACTCAGCCGCAACTTCACGGATGATGTGGATACTCTCCGCTTCGAGTTGTTTAAGGTGAGTTAAACGTTGTTGGTCCATGTTTTGTATTTCCTTTTTAAGCTTGAAGGCGCATTACGTCTCTAATCTTTGGTCTGAAATTATATGGAGTTGGCAATAGCACTTTTGTTGAATTCAGTACTAGACAAAAACCAGTCTAACTTTTGAGACAGTCGCACTACCTCTCCGACAACAATCAAAGATGGCGACTGTGCTTCCTTCGATAAATCAGAGAGTTGGGAGAGTTCTCCCGTAAATACTTTTTGTTGAATCTGCGTGCCACGCTCAATAATGGCAATCGGAGTCGACGCTGAACGACCATGCTTAATGAGTTGATTCTGAATATAGTGTGATTTCATCAGCCCCATGTAGATCACTAAAGTCTGATTCCCACGCGCCAACGTGGACCAATCCATCTCATCACTTTCTTCTTTCAAGTGGCCAGTCACAAAGATGGCCGATTGCGCATAATCACGATGAGTCAGTGGAATACCAGCATAAGCGGTTGCGCCAGCTGCTGCGGTAATGCCAGGGACAACTTGAAAACGAACGCCGGCATCAGCAAGCACTTCTAACTCTTCACCACCACGACCGAATACAAACGGATCCCCACCTTTAATGCGCACTACTTTGTAGCCCTGCTTGGCAAAATCCACCAAAAGCTGATTCGTCTTCTCCTGCGGCACACTGTGATGCCCAGCTCGCTTCCCAACGCACACCAAAATCGTATCGCTTGGAATCAATGCCATGATTTCTTCAGACACCAAGTAGTCGTACAAAACCACATCAGCTTGCTGCAAGCAGTTCAGTGCTTTCACCGTCAGAAGTTCAGGATCGCCTGGTCCTGCACCTACTAAGGCGACTTCACCAGGCTGTAGCGATTGCTTTGCAAAACGAGTAACACCAGCGACTGGGTTGTCAGAAACTAACCGGGGCTTTGGTTTAGGAAAAGAAGTGACTGAATCGTTCGTTGCCATGTGCTTGCTCATCGTCCATTGATATCGTTATGCAAGCATTATGGCGGGGCGTTTATATTACCTGAAATTCTAAAATTTCATTTTTTATTCAAAAATCTGCTAAGAAGTTTTTGTTTGGTCTCATTCAAAAGCGTGAAAAAGTCGGCGGTTAATATGAATAAGGTTCAGTAAACTGATTAATGTTCACAGTTTTCTGTATCTTTATCATCGAGTTGCATCTGTGTTTGATACATTACGCAGTACGATTTCCCCTTATCATTGAATTGGAGCACCAAATGAAAGTGGCAGTTCATCCTATTTCCCTCGCAGTATTAAGTGGCATGCTAACGCTTGCTGGCCCAACAATGGCCGATACCATCAAGCTTCGTATTATCGAAACCACCGACATTCACACCAACGTGATGGATTACGATTACTACAAAGACCAACCATTACAGCAAATCGGTTTAAGTCGCGCAGCGACAATAGTGAAACAAGCTAAGTCCGAGACAGAAAACACGGTACTAGTAGATAACGGTGATTTAATTCAGGGCAGCCCAATGGGCGATTACATGGCGGCAAAGGGGATTAATCCTGGCGACGTGCACCCAGTCTACAAAGCGATGAACCAGCTAGACTACGATGTGGGCAACATTGGCAATCATGAGTTCAACTATGGCTTAGATTTCCTACAAACGACGTTGAAGGGTGCAAACTTCCCTTACATCAATGCAAACGTATTTGATAAACAAACCGGTGAGCATTACTTCAAGCCTTACCTCATCAAAACTCACACATTTAAAGACACAAACGGCGAAGCGCATCAAATAAAAGTGGGTTACATCGGCTTTGTACCACCACAAATTATGGTGTGGGATAAGAAGAACTTAGAAGGCAAAGTCTTTGCTAAAGACATTAAGGAAACCGCAGAGAAACTGATTCCTCAAATGAAGAAAGAAGGCGCAGACGTGATTGTGGCGATTCCACACTCGGGCATTTCTACTGATCCATACAAACTAGGCGCTGAAAACTCTGTTTACTACCTCACAGAAGTTGAAGGTATTGATGCGATTGCTTTTGGTCACTCTCACGCCGTCTTCCCAGGGAAAGACTTCGCAAACCTACCTGGTGTTGATATAAATAAAGGGACCATCAATGGTGTAACGTCCGTGATGCCGGGCCGCTGGGGAAGTCACGTAGGTGTGATGGATTTGATGCTGAAAGAGAAAGACGGCAGATGGCAAGTCGTCGAAGGCCAAGCAGAAGCACGCCCTATCTTCGATAAAGTAAATAAGAAGTCATTAGCTAAAGCCGATGCAGATATTGTGAAAGCGTTAGAAGAAGATCACAAAGGCACTCGTGAATTTGTAAACCAACCAATCGGCAAAGCAAATGATGTCATGTACAGCTTCTTGGCATTAGTGCAGGACGACCCCACCATTCAAATCGTTAACCTTGCTCAGAAAGACTACGTAGAACGCTTTATTCAAGGCGACCCAGACCTTTCTGACATTCCAGTACTGAGTGCGGCAGCACCATTTAAAGTCGGCGGTCGTAAGAACGATCCGAATAACTTTACAGAAGTAGAATCCGGTCAGCTCACCTTCCGTAATGCGGCCGATCTTTACTTATATCCAAACACCTTGGTTGCGATGAAAGTGAAAGGTAAAGAAGTTCGCGAATGGCTAGAGTGCAGTGCGGGTCAATTCAACCACATCGACATCAACAATCCTAAACCGCAATCTTTGATTGATTGGGATAATTTCCGTACTTACAACTTCGATGTTATTGATGGGGTTAACTACCAAATCGACGTTACCCAACCGCCGAAGTACGATGCGGATTGTAAAGTGATTAATCCAGATTCTCAGCGTATTGTGAACCTGACGTTCAATGGTAAGCCTGTCAATCCGAAGCAAGATTTCATCATCGCAACCAATAACTACCGTGCTTATAGCAATACTTTCCCTGGTACAGGCCCAGATTTCATTGCGTTTGACGCACCAGATGAAAACCGCTCTGTCGTCGCCACTTATATTTCTCGCGTGAGTGAAGAAAAAGGAGAAGTGACACCAAGCGCTGACAACAACTGGTCTTTCGCACCGATTAAGTCCGATAACAAGCTAGATATTCGTTTCGAAACCTCCCCTAGCGATAAAGCGGCGCAGTTCATCAAAGAGAAAGGACAATACCCAATGAAACGCGTGTCAACAGACGACATTGGTTTCGCAATTTATCAAATCGATCTGAATAAATAAGGTTGATTTGACAGCAACACTAAGCGGCTCTCATGAGCCGCTTTTTTGTTATCAATAAAACCCGTTAAAATAAAGAAAACCGTTTCCGAGTTATCACATGCACAGCGATCTTTTTTTAGACTTAGTCAATCATGGCTTTTTAGAGACAGAAGCAAACCAACTTATTGAAAATGGTGAGTTGCTCGAACTGCCTACACGCCACATTCTTAATCACCAAGGAGAGTTGAGCTCACACCTTTACTTCATCATTGAGGGGTTATGCCACGCAAGCTATCTCACGGAGCACGGCAAAGAATTCAGTAAAGAATTTTATTGGGAGAAGGACTGGGTTATCGGGTTTGAGAGCATAATAAAGGACCAACCTTCGCCTTACTTATTGGAAACGCTGAGCGCTTGTCAGCTATTTTGCTTGCCAATTGAAACGTTGCATCACTGGCGAGCAGAAAAGCACGCCATTTACTTAAAGCTACTCGAAAACCAACTGGTTAATAAAGAGAATAAAGAACGCTTTATGTTGCTCTACTCTCCAGAGGAACGATATCAATTATTTTGCGC
This sequence comes from Vibrio sp. 2092, assembly GCF_033339635.1. Classification (NCBI taxonomy): domain Bacteria; kingdom Pseudomonadati; phylum Pseudomonadota; class Gammaproteobacteria; order Vibrionales; family Vibrionaceae; genus Vibrio; species Vibrio sp. 2092. Next base: position 141,696 of record NZ_JAWOUY010000006.1, read on the forward strand.
TCATTACCCAGATTTAAAGCAACGTATTACCGATAGTCAAATTGCGGCCTACCTGGGCATTACGCCAATCAGTTTGAGTCGAATCAAAGCACGCTTAACCAAAGATCACACTCTCAAATAAACTCAAAAAAGAAAAAAGCTCTTCAAACGAAGAGCTTTTTCTCTGCTATTTGAGCTATTTAAGAATTCGCGCCCGGAACTGGCGCCCTTTCATCTTGCCGTTACTAATGGTTTGTAGAGCCTTTTTAGCCACAGATTTTTCGACGGCAACATAAGCGCGCACAGGGAACAGGTGAATCTTTCCGACTTGAGAGCCTGGAATACCATTTTTTCCTGTCAAACAACCTAAAATATCACCCGGTCGTACTTTCTGTTTCTTACCGCCATCAATGTTAATCGTCACCATCTTCGCTTGGTATGGCTGCTGATTTGATTTGGCAGGCAATGTTGCTGGTACCACGTCCATCTCTAGGTATTCTTCAATACGAGCTACACGTAAACCGTCTTTCTCACCAAAAAAGCTGAACGCTAAACCTTTACTACCCGCACGACCTGTACGACCAATACGGTGCACATGAACCTCAGGATCGCGCGATAGCTCAAAGTTAAAGACAGCATCAAGATTATCAACGTCCAAACCACGCGCCGCAACGTCTGTTGCAACAAGGATAGACACACTCTTGTTAGCAAACTGCACAAATGCTTGGTCGCGTTCACGCTGCTCTAAGTCCCCATGGATATCGATAACGCTGAATCCTTTGTGATGCAACTCATCTGCGACACTTTGCACTTCTTTTTTGGTATTACAAAAAACAACCGCGGACTCTGGTTGGTGAGTCAGCAGCAAATTCGCCAATGCTTCATCACGCGCTTCCGAGCCTTCAACTTTATAGAAGTACTGCGCAATGCTTGAAGTATCATGCGTCGATTCCACCTTAATCACTTCCGGTGTCTGCATTATACGCTGCGCAATTTGCTCAATTTTTTCTGGAAAAGTAGCACTGAAAAGTAGAGTTTGACGCTGCTTTGGCGCTGCATCGATGATTGCATCTAATGCGTCTTGGAAACCCATGTCCAACATGCGATCAGCTTCATCTAGCACCAAGGTATTCAGTTCGCTAAGATCAATTCGGCCTTTTTCAAGGTGATCCAAAATACGACCAGGAGTACCAACTAGGATATGCGCACCATGCTCTAACGAACCAATTTGTGGCCCCATAGGCATCCCACCGCAGAGAGTAAGCACTTTAATATTATGAATGCCGCGACCTAAAGTACGAATTTCCTTCGCTACTTGGTCTGCAAGCTCACGTGTTGGACACAATACTAATGACTGGACACGAAAGCGTTTGACGTTGAGGTTCGATAAAACCCCTAAACCAAATGCAGCGGTTTTACCTGAGCCCGTTTTACCCTGCCCGATGACATCACGATGTTTTAGGATTGCAGGCAAGCTCAAAGCTTGAATTGGCGTCATGTGGGTATAGTTCAGGGAATCAAGTGTGGCGAGTAACGCTGGGTTCAGCCCAACTTGATCGAATGTTTGTTTGCTCACGGGGATATCCTCAGGTGAGATGGAAAGAGGGCACATTATCACCAGATTTGGTGGGAAAACCAGTGCTAATTAACCTTTGTTAATGAGTATGAGCTCAAAACAAAGTAAAGTCAGTCACTCGATTCTCATTACGGATAACAACATGCTCACTTGGATTACTTTGCCCTTTGCTCAGCTAACAACCACACAGCTGTATGAAATGATGAAATTGCGTGTAGATGTATTCGTTGTTGAACAAACCTGCCCTTATCCTGAACTGGATGGTAAGGACACACTCGAAGGCGTTTATCATCTAATAGGCTATCACGGTGATGAACTGGTTGCTTGCGCACGATTACTGCCCGCAGGCACCACGTATGACAATGTGAGTATTGGTCGAGTGGTGACAAAGCAAACCGCGCGAGGCGGTGGCTTAGGTCATAAGTTATTGGACAAGGCCTTGGCACAATGCGAAACATTATGGCCAGGACAGACAATAGATATAGGTGCTCAAGAACACCTCATCCAGTTTTATGCAAGTCATGGATTCAAGGTTATCTCAGAGTGCTACCTTGAAGATGGTATCCCTCATGTGGATATGCGGAAAGAATCCGTAGCGCAATAAGCTTCAATTCGATTGGTTACTATGAAAACTAATCGCTATGAAAGACTAACTAAAAAGACGCGATATCTTCGCGTCTTTTCATTTGAAGCGTTTACTTGTTACGTCCAAAAGTCCCATCCGATAAACGGAAAAACATAACGGACCGCCCGCTTTTTTCCAGCTGTAGCATATCTAACTCGCCTTCGTCACTAAGCTTAAAGCGAATCAACTGTCCCTGCTTTATTTGGCTTAGCGGCTTATCACTGCCTTCTATTTTGACCAGAGCGCTAAGATCCGCCATAGAGAGCTGATTACTTCTGAAAACCTGCGCTAATGTATCACCATTTTTAACCGTGTACTCTTTCCAGTCTTCAGATTTCGGTCCAGAGTTCTGAGAGGTTCTCTGCTGGCTTAAACTCTGCGCGTTCAGCTCAATCGCTACGCGTGGATGATCGACCTCAGTCTGCTCAACTGGTTGATCTGTTTTATTAGGCAAAGGAATAACAAGGAGTACCAGAATCAATGGCACTAAGACCATCAAAGCACGCTGGTGAAATTTAGGCAGACGCAACCAAAACTGCTTAACAGGCTGTATACGCTCCAACCATTGCTCTTTGTTGAACGGCTGCTTCCAGTCGATAGCAGCGAATTTTTGTTTAACCAATTCGACATAGTCGACTTGCTGCTTTTTCTTTCTGCGACGATTCATTGTAATGAGTCCCTTAACACTTCTACGGCCAGTATAAAAATACCGACGCGGAGAGTATATGTTTTTCACCAAACTAAAATGGAATTGGGATTAAATTAGCAGAAATTTCACTTGGAGTAAGAGATAAGTCACAACCTGGCCGCCTCAATTAAGCATTCAGTCGCAATCATTTAAACCTAAGCTCGAAACTGATATCCTGTTACCTTTATCACTCCTAATAAGAGCGACATTCATGTCTGAAATTAAATTTGAAACTGCAGAACAAAAAGCAAGCTACGGCATTGGTCTGCAAATGGGTCAGCAACTTGCAGGCTCTGGTCTTGAAGGTCTTAGCGTTGATGCTATCGCAGCAGGTATTGCAACAGCACTAACTGGTGACATGCCATCAATCGAAATTGATGAAATCAACAAAGCACTACAAGAACTTCACACTCGTGCAGAAACAGCTCGCCAAGAAGCAGCAAAAATTGCGGCAGCAGAAGGCGAAGCGTTCCTAAAAGACAACGCTCTACGACCTGAAGTTAACGTTCTAGACTCTGGTCTTCAGTACGAAATCATTTCTGAAGGTACTGGTGCAGTTCCTACAGCAGAAAGCTCAGTTCGCGTTCACTACCACGGTGAGCTAACTGACGGTACTGTATTCGATAGCTCTGTATCTCGCGGTCAACCTGCTGAATTCCCTGTTACAGGTGTAATCAAAGGTTGGGTAGAGGCACTACAACTAATGCCTGTTGGCTCTAAGTGGAAGCTATACGTACCACAAGATCTTGCGTACGGTGAGCGTGGCGCTGGTGCGGCTATCCCTCCATTTGCAGCTTTAGTTTTCGAAGTAGAACTATTAGATATTATCTAATTGAAACCATTTTCAATTATGATTAAATAAAACGGCGCACTAGCGCCGTTTTTTTGTCTAAACTGAATAGACTTTCTCACCTCTGAACCTTTCACTCTGATAGCCTTTAAAAATAAAATCACTTTTAAAAAACGCTCAACCTTTGGAGGTACTATGCGTAAAACACTCCTAACTCTAGCGCTCCTATCAATCAACATTGGTAGTGCGCACGCATTCTTAGATTCAGTCACTCAAAAAAGTAAAGAAAGTGGCCTGATGGACATGGTCGGCAGCAGCTTGAACACCGAGTCATCTCCATTAACAGACATGCTAACTAGCCAATTACCAGTATCCACTGAGCAAGCAGCCGGAGGCAGTGGTGCGCTACTCGCTTTGGCTCAAAGCCAGCTTTCGCAAGAAAATAGTAGTGAATTACAGTCTTTTATTCCTGGACTTTCAAACTTGCAAGGAGCACAAAGCTTACTAGGAAATATTGAGAATATCAGTGCAGTAAAAAGTGCATTCGATACGTTAGGTTTAGACCCATCTATGATCAGTCAGTTTGCTCCAGTAATCTTGGATTACTTGAACAAGCAAGGCGCTAGCGAAGGGCTTCTAAGTTCGTTGGGCGGGTTGTGGAATACTAGTAAATAAGCGCAAGTGATAATCACTTTTTAAATTGCCAGTCTGCATGGGTTGAAATAAATGCAGGCTGGATATAAAGGTTTACTGAATTACAGATACAAAAAAGCCGAGCTAATGCTCGGCTTTCTCGTTCTTACGAACTGATTACTCAGCAGCTTCTTCAGCAGCTGGGCGATCTACAAGCTCAATGTAAGCCATTGGAGCTTTATCACCAGCACGGAAGCCAGCTTTTAGGATACGAGTGTAACCGCCCTGACGAGCAGCAAAACGTGGACCTAGTTCGTTAAATAGTTTTGCAACTACTTCGTTGTCACGAGTACGTGCAAATGCTAGACGACGGTTAGCAACACTGTCAGTCTTAGCTAGTGTAATCAAAGGCTCAACTACGCGACGTAGCTCTTTTGCTTTTGGCAAAGTAGTCTTGATAACTTCATGACGTACTAGAGAGCTAGCCATGTTGCTGAACATCGCTTTGCGATGTGAGCTGTTGCGGTTGAGTTGACGACCACTCTTACGATGGCGCATGACCTAATCCTTCTAACTAGTATCGATTAATCTTCAGCGATTGATGCAGGTGGCCAGTTTTCTAGGCGCATGCCCAGAGACAGACCACGTGACGCAAGTACGTCTTTAATCTCAGTAAGAGATTTTTTACCAAGGTTAGGCGTTTTAAGTAGCTCAACCTCAGTACGTTGTACTAGATCACCGATGTAGTGAATCGCTTCTGCTTTCAAACAGTTAGCAGAGCGAACTGTTAGTTCAAGATCGTCTACAGGACGCAGTAGGATCGGATCGAATTCTGGCTTCTCTTCCTTCTCCTCAGGAACTCGTACATCACGAAGATCTACGAATGCATCCAATTGTTCAGCTAGGATTGTAGCTGCACGACGGATTGCTTCCTCAGGTTCTAGAGTACCGTTTGTTTCCATATCGATAACAAGCTTGTCTAGATCAGTACGCTGTTCTACACGAGCTGCTTCTACAGCGTAGGCAATTTTGTCTACTGGGCTGTAAGTAGCATCTACTAGTAGGCGACCGATAGGACGCTCGTCTTCTTCGTTATGGATACGCGCAGAAGCTGGAACATAACCACGACCACGTTCAACTTTGATACGCATTGCGATCTCTGCGTTGTCATCCGTTAGGTGACAAATTACGTGTTCAGGGTTAGCGATCTCTACATCACCATCATGGGTGATGTCACCTGCAACCACAGGGCCCGAGCCTGATTTGTTCAAAGTAATGAACACTTCATCTTTGCCTTCGGCAACGCGCACAGCCAAACCTTTAAGGTTTAGAAGAATTTCAAGAATATCTTCTTGAACGCCTTCTTTCGTGCTGTACTCATGAAGTACGCCTTCAATTTCTACTTCTGTTACAGCACAACCTGGCATAGAAGATAGAAGGATGCGGCGAAGTGCATTACCCAGAGTATGACCAAAGCCACGCTCTAATGGCTCAAGAGTTACTTTTGCGTGAGTCGAGCTGATTTGTTCGATGTCAACTAGACGTGGCTTAAGAAATTCTGTTACAGAACCCTGCATTGTGTCCTCTCTTTAGTTTAAACCTTACTTAGAGTAAAGCTCGACGATCAATTGTTCGTTGATGTCAGCTGATAGATCAGAACGCTCAGGCATACGCTTGAATGTACCTTCCATCTTGCCACCATCTACTTCAATCCAAGTTGGTTTTTCACGTTGTTCAGCAACTTCTAGAGCTGCTTTGATACGAGCTTGCTGTTTAGCTTTCTCGCGAATAGAAACAACGTCATTAGCCGCTACTTTGAAAGAAGGAACGTTTACAACTTTACCGTTTACTAGGATAGCTTTGTGGCTAACTAGCTGACGTGCTTCTGCGCGAGTTGCGCCAAAGCCCATGCGGTAAACTACGTTATCAAGACGACCTTCAAGAAGCTGAAGTAGGTTTTCACCAGTGTTGCCTTTTAGGCGAGCAGCTTCTTTGTAGTAGTTACGGAATTGTTTTTCTAGAACGCCGTACATACGACGTACTTTTTGCTTCTCACGAAGCTGAACGCCATACTCAGATAGACGACCGCGACGAGCGCCGTGTACACCTGGTGCGTTATCAATTTTACACTTGGTATCGATCGCGCGAACACCAGACTTAAGGAATAAGTCAGTGCCTTCACGACGGCTAAGCTTCAGCTTAGGACCCAAATATCTTGCCATGATTCTTCTCCAATTGTCCTAGAAACGTTATACGCGACGTTTCTTAGGTGGACGACAACCGTTATGAGGGATTGGTGTAGCATCAACGATGTTTGTGATGCGGAAACCAGCGGCGTTTAGTGCACGAACAGTAGATTCGCGACCTGGACCAGGACCCTTAACCATAACTTCCAAGTTCTTTAGGCCGTATTCTTTAGCCATTTCAGCACAACGCTCAGCAGCAACCTGTGCAGCGAACGGAGTAGACTTACGAGAACCACGGAAACCAGAACCACCTGCAGTAGCCCATGCAAGAGCGTTACCTTGACGGTCAGTAATGGTTACGATTGTGTTATTGAAAGAAGCATGGATGTGCGCAACGCCATCTGCAACTTGCTTGCGTACGCGCTTACGAGCGCGAGTTGGTTGTTTAGCCATTGTACTCTACCTTCCCGATTATTTCTTGATCGGCTTACGCGGACCCTTACGGGTGCGAGCGTTGGTTTTAGTACGCTGTCCACGTAGTGGTAGACTGCGACGATGACGAAGACCACGGTAACAGCCAAGGTCCATAAGACGCTTGATGTTCATTGATACTTCACGACGTAGATCACCTTCTACAGTGTACTTAGCTACACCATCACGCAGTTGATCGATCTGCTCTTCAGTTAGTTCACTGATCTTAACATTTTCAGCAATACCCACTTCAGCTAGGATAGCTTGAGAGCGAGTTTTACCGATGCCGTAGATCGCTGTTAGAGCGATTACTGCATGTTTCTGATCAGGAATGTTAATGCCTGCTATACGGGCCATTATTCACTCCTAAGTGTTTCTATAAAAGAATTAGCCGCAGCAAAGCCCGTTATGGATACGCTGCGGAATACTACTTCTTTTGCACGCAAAAGGTAGGCCGAGGAATATACTCGACCCAACCTTCATTTTCAAGTAAAAATTTCTGCTAATTAGCCTTGGCGCTGTTTGTGCTTTGGCTCACTGCAAATCACGCGAACGACACCGTTACGCTTGATTACTTTACAGTTACGGCAGATTTTTTTAACGGAAGCACGAACTTTCATTGCTAAACTCCGTAAATGAAACTGAGTCTACCGCCGGATTAACGGCCGTAGCCTTTCAGATTCGCTTTCTTCAACACAGAATCATACTGTTGAGACATCAGATGAGTCTGTACCTGTGCCATAAAGTCCATAATTACAACAACTACGATTAGTAGCGATGTACCGCCGAAGTAGAAACGTACGTTCCACGCGACCATCATGAACTCGGGAATCAGACAGATAAAGGTAATGTACAGTGCACCAGCAAGGGTTAAACGTGTCATTACTTTATCAATGTATTTCGCTGTCTGCTCACCTGGGCGGATACCGGGTACGAATGCACCAGACTTCTTCAAGTTATCTGCTGTTTCACGCGGGTTGAAAACCAACGCCGTGTAGAAGAAACAGAAGAAGATAATTGCTGCTGCATAAAGCATTACATACAACGGTTGACCAGGGCTAAGAGCCAAAGACACGTCAGTTAACCAACCGAACGCGCTGCTCTCACCGTTTTGACCAAACCACTGAGCCAATGTTCCTGGGAACAAGATAATACTTGATGCAAAAATCGCTGGAATTACACCTGCCATGTTAATTTTAAGAGGCAAGTGCGAGCTTTGCGCAGCAAATACTTTACGACCTTGTTGACGTTTCGCATAGTTAACGACGATTCGGCGTTGACCACGTTCCATGAAAACAACGAAGTAAATTACTGCAAAAGCTAATACCGCGATTAGCAACAGAAGAAGTACATGCAATTCACCTTGACGCGCTTGCTCGATTGTTTGACCGATTGCAGAAGGCAATCCAGCAACAATACCTGCAAAAATCAGTATCGAAATACCGTTACCAATTCCGCGCTCTGTAATTTGTTCACCTAACCACATCAAGAACATGGTACCGGTTACTAAACTTACGGTAGCAATTAGCGTAAACATGGTTTGGTTGATAACAACCAGATTGTCGACCATGTTTGGTAGGCCAGTTGCAATACCTATAGCTTGGAAGGTTGCAAGTACAAGCGTGCCGTAGCGTGTGTATTGGCTTATCTTACGACGGCCTGCTTCACCCTCTTTTTTGAGTTCAGCTAACGCTGGATGAACTACAGTTAGCAATTGGACAACAATAGATGCCGAAATATACGGCATGATGCCCAATGCTAATATAGATGCACGCTCAAGAGCACCACCGGAGAACATGTTAAACATTTCAACGATGGTACCTTTTTGCTGTTCGAACAAATCGGCAAGTACAGCAGCGTCAATACCAGGAATCGGCACAAAAGAGCCGGCTCGGAATACTAAAAGTGCACCAATTACGAATAACAAGCGCGACTTTAGTTCACTTAAGCCGCTCTGAGCACTACGAAAATCTTGTCCTGGTTTCTTAGCCATCTGTACCTCGTTCCTCGAGATTATTCCTCGATTTTACCGCCTGCAGCTTCGATTGCAGCTTTAGCGCCTTTAGTCACACGTAGACCTTTAACAGTCACTGCTTTGTTGATTTCACCAGAAAGAACAACTTTTACAAATTCGATGTTCTTAGTGATGATGTTAGCAGCTTTAAGACTGTTTAGATCAACTACGTCACCAGAAACTTTCGCTAGCTCAGCTAGACGAACTTCAGCAGACACTAGGCTCTTACGAGAAGTGAAACCGAATTTTGGTAGACGTTGTTTCAGAGGCATCTGACCGCCTTCGAAACCTGGACGAACACTGCCGCCAGAACGTGATTTTTGACCTTTGTGACCACGGCCACCAGTTTTACCTAGGCCTGAACCGATACCACGACCTACTCGCTTCGCAGAAGTTTTCGCGCCAGCAGCCGGTGCTAGAGTATTCAAACGCATTCTGATTACTCCTCAACTTTAACCATGTAGTAAACCTTGTTGATCATACCGCGAATACACGGAGTATCTTCAAGTTCTACTGTGTGGTTGATTTTACGAAGACCTAGACCGCGCAAAGTAGCTTTGTGCTTTGGCAGACGACCAATTGAGCTTTTAGTTTGAGTTACTTTAATAGTTGCCATGGTGTTCTTACTCCGAAATAGATTCAACAGTTAGACCACGTTTAGCAGCAACCATTTCTGGTGACTTCATGCTACCTAGTGCATCGATCGTTGCACGAACGATGTTGATAGGGTTCGTAGAACCGTACGCTTTAGATAGTACGTTGTGTACACCAGCAACTTCTAGTACTGCACGCATCGCACCACCTGCGATAACACCAGTACCTTCTGCAGCAGGCTGCATGTAAACTTTAGAGCCCGAATGGCGACCTTTCACTGGGTGGTGAAGAGTGCCTTCGTTTAGAGCGATCGTAGTCATGTTACGACGCGCTTTTTCCATTGCTTTTTGAATCGCTGCAGGTACTTCACGAGCTTTGCCGTAACCGAAACCTACACGACCGTTACCGTCACCAACTACTGTTAGTGCAGTGAAGCTCATGATTCGACCACCTTTAACCGTTTTAGAAACACGGTTAACTGCGATTAGCTTTTCTTGCAAATCATTCGCTTGAACTTGTTGTTCTTTAGCCATCTTCCAACCCTACCTTAGAATTTCAGACCAGCTTCGCGAGCAGATTCTGCTAGCGCCGCTACTCGACCGTGGTATTGGAAACCAGAACGATCAAATGCAACTGCAGTTACGCCCTTCTCTAGAGCGCGCTCAGCAATAGCTTTACCCACTGCTTTAGCTGCATCAACGTTACCAGTGTATTTCACTTGCTCACGGATCGCTTTTTCTACAGTAGAAGCTGCTGCGATAACCTCAGAGCCGTTAGCCGCGATAACCTGTGCGTACACGTGACGAGGAGTACGGTGTACAACTAGGCGAGTCGCACCCAGTTCTGCAATCTTACGACGTGCACGTGTAGCACGACGGATGCGAGATGCTTTCTTATCCATAGTGTTACCTTACTTCTTCTTAGCTTCTTTAGTACGCACATTTTCATCTGCGTAACGAACACCTTTGCCTTTGTATGGCTCAGGCTCACGGTAAGAACGAATGTCAGCCGCAACTTGACCAACTAGTTGCTTGTCAGCACCAGTGATCACGATTTCAGTTTGGCTTGGACATTCAGCTTTAATACCCGCTGGCAACTCGTGCTCAACTGGGTGTGAGAAGCCTAGTGTTAGACCTACAGCGTTGCCTTTGATAGCAGCACGGTAACCTACACCTTTAAGAGTTAGCTTCTTAGTAAAGCCTTCAGTAACACCAACAACCATGTTGTTAACTAGAGCGCGAGCAGTACCTGCTTGAGCCCATGCGTTAGCAACACCTTCTTTAGGACCGAAAGTCAGGTTATTTTCTTCCTGAGCGATTACAACTGCGTTGTTAAGAACACGAGTTAGTTCGCCTTTCGCACCTTTTACAGTGATTTCTTGGCCGTTTAGTTTCACCTCTACGCCAGCTGGAATAGCGACAGGTGCTTTTGCAACACGAGACATAGTCTACTCCTTATTAAGCTACGTAAGCGATGATTTCACCACCAAGACCTGCTTTACGTGCAGCGCGGTCTGACATAAGACCCTTGGAAGTAGAAACGATAGCAATACCAAGACCACCCATTACAGAAGGAAGTTCATCTTTCTTCTTGTAAACACGTAGACCTGGACGAGAAACACGTTTAAGTTGCTCGATTACTGGTTTAGCTTGGAAGTACTTAAGTGTAACTTCTAGCTCAGGTTTTGCTTCGCCTTCAACAGCGAAGTCAACGATGTAACCTTCAGCTTTTAGTAGTGCAGCAATTGCAACTTTAAGCTTTGAAGAAGGCATTTTTACAGCAACTTTGTTTGCTGCCTGACCGTTACGAACGCGGGTCAGCATATCCGAAATCGGATCTTGCATGCTCATATGATTTACTCCAAATGATTAAGTGGCAATTACCAGCTAGCCTTACGAAGACCCGGAATCTCGCCTTTCATGCAAGCTTCACGAACCTTAATACGGCTTAGACCGAACTTACGTAGGTAACCGTGTGGACGACCAGTTTGGTTGCAACGGTTGCGCTGACGTGATGCACTTGAATCACGTGGAAGAGATTGCAGTGTAAGAACCGCGTTCCAACGATCTTCTTCAGATGCGTTTACATCGCTGATGATAGCTTTTAGCGCTGCACGCTTTTCAGCGAACTTAGCTACTAGCTTCGCACGTTTTGCTTCACGTGCTTTCATTGAATTTTTAGCCATAACAGTAACCCTTCACCTTACTTACGGAATGGGAAGTTAAAGGCAGCCAGCAGAGCACGGCCTTCCTCATCAGTACCAGCAGACGTCGTAATAGTGATGTCTAGACCGCGTACTCGATCAACTTTATCAAAGTCGATTTCCGGGAAGATGATTTGCTCGCGAACGCCCATGCTGTAGTTACCGCGACCGTCAAAAGACTTAGCGCTAACACCACGGAAGTCACGTACACGTGGAAGAGCGATGTTAATTAAACGCTCAAGAAAATCCCACATACGTTCGCCACGCAAGGTTACTTTACAACCGATAGGGTAGCCTTCACGGATTTTGAAACCTGCAACAGATTTGCGCGCTTTTGTGATAAGTGGCTTTTGACCAGAGATCGTTGCCATATCAGACGCTGCATTTTCTAGCAGTTTCTTATCGTTGATTGCTTCACCAACACCCATGTTTAGGGTGATTTTCTCGATTCTAGGGACTTGCATGACGCTTGTGTAACCGAACTGTTTGGTCAGTTCAGCGACTACAGACGACTTGTAGTAATCATGCAGTTTCGCCATAGTAGAACTCCAAATTACTTCTATTAGTTAGAAACGGTTTCGCCGTTAGACTTGAAGAAACGAACTTTTTTGCCGTCTTCAAAACGGAAACCGATACGGTCAGCTTTACCAGTAGCTGCGTTAAAGATAGCCACGTTAGAAACGTCGATAGCTGCTTCTTGCTCTACGATACCGCCTTGGATACCCATAGCTGGAACAGGTTTCTGATGTTTCTTAACTAGGTTGATACCTTCAACGATAACTTTACCAGTTGCTAGAACCTTAGTTACTTTACCTTTCTTGCCTTTGTCTTTACCAGCAAGAACGATTACTTCGTCATTACGACGGATTTTAGCTGCCATTTCTACGTGCTCCTTACAGAACTTCTGGAGCCAGTGAAACGATCTTCATGAACTTATCGCCACGAAGTTCGCGTGTCACAGGACCAAAGATACGTGTACCGATTGGTTGCTCAGTATTGTCGTTTAGCAATACGCAAGCATTTCGGTCGAAGCGAATGACAGAACCGTCAGGACGACGTACGCCTTTACGGGTGCGCACTACCACCGCCTTCAGAACATCACCTTTTTTAACTTTACCGCGAGGGATTGCTTCCTTCACAGTAACTTTGATGACGTCACCGATATGTGCATAACGGCGGTGAGAGCCACCCAGAACCTTAATACACATTACGCTGCGTGCGCCTGAGTTATCAGCTGCGTCCAGCATACTTTGCATTTGGATCATGTTAGTGCTCCGCTAAATATTAATAACTAGACCCATCACGGGTCGGGCTGCCTCTTTAAAAGGGACGCGAATTGTACCACCCTTTTTTGTGATTGGGTAGTCAAAAAATAAACGGCTCCAAAAATATTTTGGAGCCGCTTTAGTTTCATAGAATTAACGAGATTAAATCTTCGCCTTTTCTAGAACTTTTACCAAAGTCCAAGACTTAGTCTTAGACAGTGGACGACACTCTGCGATTTCAACTGTGTCGCCTAGGCCACACTCGTTGTTCTCGTCATGTGCGTGTACTTTAGTCGTACGTTTTACGTATTTACCGTAGATTGGGTGTTTTACGAAACGTTCGATAGCAACAGTGATAGACTTGTCCATCTTGTCGCTAACAACACGACCTTGTTGAGTACGTTTTACTTCGCTCATTATGCGCCTGCCTTCTCAGTCAAAACAGTTTTCACACGTGCGATATCACGGCGTACAGCTTTCAGAGTATGAGTTTGCTGTAGTTGACCAGTCGCAGCTTGCATGCGCAAGTTGAACTGTTCGCGTAGCAAATTCATTAGCTCAGCGTTAAGCTCTTCAACGCTTTTCTCGCGTAGATCTTGTGCTTTCATCACATCACCTGCTTAGTTACAAATGTAGTTTTGAAAGGCAGTTTACGTGCCGCAAGACGGAACGCTTCACGTGCCAATTCTTCAGGTACACCACCCATTTCGTACATAACCTTACCAGGTTGGATTTGGGCTACCCAGTACTCAACGTTACCTTTACCCTTACCTTGACGAACTTCAAGTGGTTTTTCTGTGATTGGTTTGTCTGGGAACACACGGATCCAGATTTTACCTTGACGCTTAACGTGACGTGTCATTGCACGACGTGCCGCTTCGATTTGACGAGCAGTTAGACGACCACGGCCAACAGCTTTAAGACCGAATTCGCCGAAGCTTACATCAGTACCTTTAGCTAGACCACGGTTACGACCAGTCTGAACCTTACGGAACTTAGTACGTTTAGGTTGTAGCATCTGTCGACTCCTTACTTACGGCCTTTACGCTGCTTCTTAGGCTTGTCGCCTTTAGGCTCTACAGCGTTAGCTGCTGGCATACCACCTAGGATTTCACCTTTGAAGATCCAAGTTTTAATGCCGATCACACCGTATTGAGTGTGAGCCGAAGAAGTTGCGTAATCAATGTCAGCACGTAGAGTGTGTAGAGGCACACGGCCTTCACGGTACCACTCTGAACGTGCGATTTCAGCGCCGCCTAGACGACCGCTTACTTCCACTTTGATACCTTTAGCGCCTAGGCGCATTGCGTTTTGTACTGCGCGCTTCATAGCACGACGGAACATAACACGACGCTCTAGCTGAGACGCGATGCTGTCACCAACAAGTTGCGCATCTAGTTCAGGCTTACGTACTTCAGCGATGTTAATTTGCGCTGGTACACCTGCAATTTTAGCTACAGCTGCGCGTAGCTTCTCAACGTCTTCACCTTTCTTACCGATAACAACGCCTGGACGAGCAGTGTGAATAGTCACACGGATGCTCTTAGCAGGACGCTCGATAACGATACGTGATAGAGACGCTTTTTTCAGTTCACTTGTAAGGAACTGACGTACCTTGAAGTCGCCGTCTAGGTTGTCAGCGAAATCTTTGGTGTTAGCAAACCATGTAGCATTCCAAGGCTTAACGATGCCTAGACGAATACCATTTGGATGTACTTTTTGACCCATTGCTTACTCTCCTAGTCTCTAGCGATCTGCTACAACAACAGTGATGTGGCTTGAACGCTTCAAGATACGATCCGCACGACCTTTAGCACGAGGCATAATACGCTTCATGGTTGGGCCTTCATCTACAAAGATTTTTGCGACATTCAGATCGTCAATATCTGCACCTTCGTTGTGCTCCGCGTTAGCGATAGCAGACTCTAGAACTTTCTTAACTAGTGCAGCAGCTTTTTTGTTGCTGAACGTTAGGATTTCTAGAGCTTGGTCAACAGATTTACCACGGATTAGATCCGCAACTAAGCGAGCTTTCTGAGGCGAAATGCGAGCAAAGTTATGTTTAGCAATTGCTTCCATTATCTACTCCTTAGCGCTTCTTAGCTTTCTTATCCGCAGCGTGACCGCGGTAAGTACGTGTTGGTGCGAATTCACCCAGTTTGTGACCGATCATTTCATCAGTTACAAATACTGGTACGTGCTGACGACCATTATGGACAGCGATGGTCAAACCGATCATCGTAGGGATGATCATTGAACGACGGGACCAAGTCTTAATAGGCTTTTTGTCTCCGCTTTCCACCGCTTTCTCTACCTTCTTCAGCAAGTGTAGGTCAATAAAAGGACCTTTCTTGAGAGAACGTGGCATGGCGATTCCTCTTTATATAGATTACTTGTTACGACGACGTACGATGTACTTGTCAGTGCGTTTGTTCTTACGAGTCTTGAAGCCTTTAGTAGGCATACCCCAAGGAGATACTGGGTGACGACCACCAGAAGTACGACCTTCACCACCACCATGTGGGTGGTCAATCGGGTTCATTACAACACCACGAACCGTTGGACGGATACCGCGATGACGTGATGCACCTGCTTTACCAAGTTCACGTAGCATGTGCTCAGAGTTACCAACTTCACCGATTGTTGCACGGCCTTCAGAAAGAACTTTGCGCATCTCGCCAGAACGTAGACGGATAGTTACGTACGCACCGTCGCGAGCAACGATTTGAGCGTAAGCACCAGCCGAACGAGCTAGCTGACCACCTTTACCAGGCTTAAGTTCAACGTTATGTACTGTTGAACCTACTGGGATATTACGCATTGGTAGAGTGTTACCAGCTTTGATTGGTGCATCAACACCAGACTGAATAACATCACCAGCTACAACACCTTTAGGTGCTAGGATGTAGCGACGCTCACCGTCTTTGTAAAGAACTAGAGCAATGTTTGCGCTACGGTTTGGATCGTATTCAAGACGCTCAACTGTCGCTGGAATACCATCTTTAGTACGTTTGAAGTCAACTACACGGTAGTGGTGCTTGTGACCACCGCCGATGTGACGTACTGTGATACGACCCTTGTTGTTACGACCACCGTTCTTAGAGTTTTTCTCTAGAAGAGGTGCGTATGGCTTGCCCTTGTGTAGGTCAGCGTTAACAACTTTAACAACGTGACGACGACCAGGGGAAGTCGGCTTACATTTAACAATAGCCATTTTTAACTACTCCTGTTATTCCGCGCCGCCAACGAAGTCAAGATCTTGACCTTCTTTCAAAGTAACGTACGCTTTCTTAACGTCGCTGCGGCGACCTTGGCGTAGACCTTGACGTTTGGTCTTACCCTTAGTGATAAGAGTATTTACAGACTTAACTTCAACTTCAAATAGCTTTTCTACAGCTGCTTTGATCTCTTTTTTAGTCGCATCTTTAGCTACTTTGAAAACGATAGTGTTCGCTTTCTCAGCTGCCATAGTTGCTTTTTCAGAGATGTGCGGTGCACGTAGAACTTTTAGGATACGCTCTTCAGTGATCATGCTAGCATTTCCTCTACTTGCTTAACTGCTTCTGCAGTCATTACAACTTTGTCAAACGCGATTAGAGATACTGGATCGATACCAGCAACATCACGTGCGTCAACTTTGTATAGGTTACGAGCAGCTAGGAATAGATTCTCATCTACTTCGCTAGTCACGATTAGAGCGTCAGTTAGCTCAAGCTCTTTAAGCTTAGCAACTAGCTCTTTAGTCTTTGGTGCTTCAACTGAGAAGTTATCAACAACGATTAGACGCTCTTGACGAACAAGCTCAGAAAGAATGCTCTTCATAGCACCACGGTACATTTTTTTGTTTACTTTTTGGCTGTGATCTTGTGGTTTCGCAGCAAAAGTAACACCACCTGTACGCCAGATTGGGCTACGGATTGTACCAGCACGCGCACGGCCAGTACCTTTTTGACGCCATGGCTTAGCGCCACCGCCAGAAACTTCTGAACGTGTTTTTTGAGCACGAGTACCTTGACGAGCACCTGCTGCGTACGCAACAACTACTTGGTGTACAAGAGCTTCGTTAAACTCACGTCCGAAAGTAGTTTCGGAAACAGTTAGTGCATCGGCACCTTTAACCATTAGTTCCATTACTTACTCCTGAGACGTTATGCTTTAACAGCTGGTTTAACGATCACGTTGCCGCCAGTTGCGCCTGGGACTGCACCTTTAATAAGAAGCAGGTTGCGCTCAGCGTCAACACGTACGATCTCTAGGTTTTGAGTCGTTACACGCTCAGCACCCATGTGACCTGCCATTTTCTTGCCTTTAAATACGCGACCTGGAGTCTGACATTGACCGATAGAACCAGGAGCACGGTGAGACAATGAGTTACCGTGAGTCATATCTTGAGTACGGAAGTTCCAACGCTTAACAGCGCCTTGGAAACCTTTACCCTTAGATGTACCAGTAACGTCTACTTTCTTAGTTTCGTTGAATAGTTCAACAGTTAGTTCTGAACCAACTTCGAACTCTTCGCCGTTTTCTAAACGGAATTCCCAAAGACCGCGACCAGCTTCAACGCCAGCTTTAGCAAAGTGACCTGCTTCAGCTTTGTTTACACGGTTAGCTTTCTTAGAACCAGCTGTAACCTGGATTGCTGCGTAGCCGTCAGTTTCAAGAGTTTTCACTTGAGAAACACGGTTAGCTTCAACCTCAACAACTGTTACTGGGATAGAAACGCCTTCTTCAGTAAATACGCGGGTCATGCCCACTTTACGACCGATTAGACCAATCATACTTCTAATCTCCCTTAACCTAGGCTAATTTGAACGTCAACGCCCGCAGCAAGGTCTAGACGCATTAGAGCATCAACAGTCTTGTCTGTTGGCTCAACGATGTCGATTAGACGCTTGTGAGTACGGATTTCGTACTGGTCACGTGCTTTCTTGTTAACGTGTGGAGAGATAAGAACTGTGAAACGCTCTTTACGAGTTGGCAGTGGGATTGGACCACGAACCTGTGCGCCAGTGCGCTTAGCTGTTTCAACGATTTCCGCTGTAGAAGCATCGATTAGTTTGTAATCGAAAGCTTTTAGGCGGATACGGATACGTTGGTTCTGCATGAGACAGAGCTCCAAATTTAATAAATTACACAAACAATATCGCCACTCAAACTCGTCGAGACGAGAGAATGCCGATTGATTTATGTGAAACCGTAGCATCCAAGATTAGGACGCATTGTCAGTTAATTTTCGATTAACTATCCCTATATGCCAAAGTCACCTTTGAGGATAGTTTTTCCGAAGAAAAGATAGCTAATTGTATTAACCGCGAACATAAGCTGAGTATACATTACCTCACAAATCCTTAGATTTGCTCGCTCCTCACTGCTCATTGGTTCACAACTGGCTTAACCAGTGCGCTGCATTATACAGATCACACTTTAGGTTGCAAGCGCTGAGTGAAAAATAATCGGGAATATTCCAAACCCCATACATTCCTCTTCGCTTGGTAGCCATTAAAACAAAAAGGACGCCGAAGCGTCCTTTTCTAAACTGTAATCGTAATAGCGGCTGCTATTATTTCTTACCGCTTGATAGTGCACCGAAACGCTTGTTGAAGCGATCAACACGGCCGCCTGTATCAACGATACGTTGCTTACCAGTGTAGAATGGGTGACACTTGTCACATACGTCTAGGTGGATAGACTCTTTACCTAGAGTAGAGTTGAACTCAAAAGAGTTGCCGCAAGAACAAGTCGCTTTTACTGCTTTGTATTCTGGGTGGATACCAGCTTTCATGGGATAACCTCAATAGTAGGCCGTGTCGCTATACGAATCTAAGCCGCACACCACACGCAATTAATAATAAAATGGGATACCGCATCAACTAATTGCCGAAGCCATATCTCAAGGCGCGATATAGTAAAGAATCACATTGCTCGGATCAACACATTTGGCAACTTTTTCGCCACTTTTTTAGCCAGACTAATCATAGAGGCACGATTCACGCTGAATCGCATTGCTTTACTCGAATTTCCATATCGATTTTAATAGACTCTCATTTCCTTTCCCTCTTTTTTAATAGCTAAGAATTTATGCGTCCAACCATTGCTAGAGTGGCATTACCCGTTCCGCTCGACAAACAATTTGATTACGCCATTCCGGGGCACCTGTTTCCGATCATTGGTGGACGCGTTTCCGTACCTTTTGGACGCCAAACGTTAGTTGGCATCGTCACCGCGATGGTTAATCACTCGGACTTTCCCAAAGATCAACTCAAGCCAATCAAAGCAGTTCTTGATTCTCAGCCGATATGGTCTGAAAAGCTTTATTCGTTGCTGACTTGGTGCAGCCAGTTCTACCAATACCCACTTGGAGATACGCTACACAATGCGATGCCAGCAGCTCTACGTAAAGGAAAGCCTGCAGATTTTGCGACGCTACAAGAGTGGCAAATTACCGAATCCGGTAAAGACAAGCTGATGCAAGGGCTTGATCGTCGAGCGGTCAAACAACAGAAGGTCTTGCAAATGTTGGTTAACGGCGCTTTGCCTCACCAGGAATTTGTCGACCAAGAGATAGCCTCAACAGTACTAAAGTCTTTAGAAGAGAAAGGCTGGATTGAACGTATCGAGAAGAAGCCTGTAATCACCCAGTGGGGACAGCACGTTGAATGCGACGTCGAAAAGCCAAAGCTCAACCACGAACAAGCGCTGGCTATTGCGAGTGTAAATAGCCAAACAGGTTTTGCCTCCTATTTATTAGAAGGCGTCACGGGCTCAGGTAAGACAGAAGTGTACCTCAACCTTATCAAGCCAGTTTTAGAGCAAGGGAAACAAGCCTTGGTTTTAGTACCAGAGATTGGCTTAACGCCCCAAACCATCAACCGCTTTAAACGCCGTTTTAATGTGCCAGTTGACGTCATCCACTCCGGGTTAAACGAGACGGAGCGTCTGAATGCGTGGCTTTCTGCACGCGACAAAGCGGCCGGAATCATTATCGGCACACGCTCTGCCCTACTCGCACCTTTTGCTGATCTCGGGATTATCATTGTGGACGAGGAACATGACACCTCTTACAAACAGCAAGATAGCTTGCGTTATCATGCACGCGATGTTGCTGTAATGCGCGCTCATAAAGAACAAGTTCCGATTGTTCTGGGCTCAGCCACACCTGCACTGGAGACATTGCACAATGCCTTGTCAGGCAAATATCACCATTTAACACTAACCCAACGAGCTGGCTCTGCCGTGCCAACCACTAATAAAGTGTTAGATGTAAAAGGTCAGTATTTAGAAAGTGGCTTATCTGCCCAACTGATTGCCGAGATGCGCAAGCATTTAAAAGCTGGCAATCAAGTAATGTTGTTTCTTAACCGCCGAGGCTTTTCGCCCGCTTTGATGTGCCATGAATGCGGTTGGATTGCAGAATGTAAACGCTGTGATGCGTACTACACGTTCCACCATTACAGCAACGAAATACGCTGCCATCACTGCGGCTCACAACAACCGGTAATTCATCAGTGTCAGGGGTGTGGTTCAACTCAATTGGTTACCGTCGGCGTAGGAACGGAACAACTCGAACAACAATTGGCTCAGTTATTTCCAGAATACAACGCCATTCGCATCGACAGAGACAGCACACGTCGCAAAGGTAGTTTGGAAGATGCCCTTGAATCGATTCGTAAAGGTGAACATCAAATTCTGATTGGCACCCAAATGCTGGCTAAGGGGCACCATTTTCCAAATGTAACGCTCGTTGCTCTTTTGGATGTTGATGGCTCTCTCTATAGTAGTGACTTCCGCGCTTCCGAGCGACTAGCGCAGTTGTTTATTCAAGTCGCAGGTCGTGCCGGCCGCGCAAGTAAACCTGGCGAGGTTATCCTACAAACCCACCATCCTGAGCACAGCTTGCTGCAGGCCCTGCTTCAAAAAGACTATCGCCACTTTGCTGTGACTGCTCTGGAAGAACGCAAATTGGCTCAGCTTCCGCCTTATAGTTTCTTGACTCTGTTTAAAGCAGAGGCGAACCAAAGTGAGGTAGTTGAAGACTTCCTGCGTCAGGTTCGCTTTACGTTAGAGTCACACCCTCTGTTCGATGATTCCTGCATGGTGTTAGGCCCTACTCCTTCACCTTTGGCCAAGCGGGCTGGTAAATACCGTTGGCAACTATTACTGCAAACTCAGCATCGTTCATTGATGCAAAAGTTATTAACCAGTGCCAAACCTGCTATTGAGTTGTTGCCAAATGCTAAGAAAGTGCGCTGGAATTTAGACATAGAACCACAAGATCTCAGCTAGCAAACGTTTAACTATGTAATGAATTACCATTTAATGTGACCAGAATCACACCAAGATTACAATTTTTGTTAAACAGACCGTAACTTTCACTTTAGAAATGAATAGACTATCCAAATTAGAAAAGTCTAAAGTGACTTGTTTGCACAGGCTTAGATTAAAACAATGACTATTCCCACAAATTGATATCGCGGTGAAGAATCCATTTTCCCACTCGTCAACACGAACTGAGCGAAGAGCAAACACAGCTCTAACTCGGTTTGATTACTCTGATTTCAAACCGGAATAACGTCATCTTGGCAAAAAATAAATGAGAGGTTAAAAACTATGGCGACAATGAAGGATGTTGCCCAGCTTGCGGGAGTGTCTACGGCTACGGTATCTCGAGCCTTAATGAATCCAGAGAAAGTCTCTTCTTCTACAAGAAAGAGAGTAGAAGATGCCGTACTTGAAGCGGGTTATTCTCCAAACTCATTAGCGCGTAACTTACGTAGAAACGAATCAAAAACCATTGTTACTATCGTTCCCGACATCTGTGATCCTTATTTTTCTGAAATTATTCGCGGTATTGAAGATGCAGCCATGGAACATGGCTATCTAGTCCTGCTGGGCGATAGCGGACAACAGAAGAAACGCGAAAGCTCTTTCGTTAACCTCGTATTTACTAAGCAGGCAGATGGAATGCTACTGCTTGGTACAGATCTACCATTCGATGTCAGTAAGCCAGAGCAAAAGAACTTACCTCCGATGGTAATGGCGTGTGAATTTGCGCCAGAGCTCGAGCTTCCGACAGTACATATTGATAACCTGACCTCAGCATTTGAAGCGGTGAATTACCTGACTCAATTAGGTCATAAACGCATTGCTCAAATCTCTGGACCAGATACAGCAATATTGTGTCAGTTCCGCCAGCAAGGCTACCAACAAGCCCTGCGCCGTGCCGGCATCAATAAAGATCCACAATATAGTGTCATTACTGAGTTCTCTTTTGATGGCGGAGCAAAAGCCGTTCGTAAACTGCTCGAATTGCCAGAACCACCAACGGCTATTTTCTGTCACTGTGACACAATGGCCATCGGCGCAATTCAAGAAGCGAAAAAGCTTGGCTTACGAGTACCGCAAGATCTCTCTGTTGTGGGCTTTGATGACATTAACTTCGCTCAGTACTGCGATCCACCGTTGACCACCATCTCTCAACCTCGCTATGAGATTGGTCGACAAGCGATGCTAATGATGCTCGAGATGTTAAAAGGCCACGACGTGCATTCAGGCTCGCGTCTGCTTGAAACTAATCTCGTCATTCGTGGAAGTGCAGCGCCACCACAGCGCCCTTAACCTAAAGATTAGGTATTCATCCCCAAAGCGGTGCTAAGGCGCCGCTTTTTATTTACCCCTCCTGCTTTTTGTATATCCCCAAATAAATATAAGCGAGAACAGAAACACACTCCTACACTCGGGCGTTGTCGCGCTTTAGCTATCAAGATTCTATCAATAGGGTGTTTTCTCAACTCGTTCTGGATTAACATATTTGCAAGAATCCTTGATGACCAGAAATAACCGTGGCAAATAGAGATTATGTAAGACGGGGGCGAGGCGCCCCAAAAAAGTCGACAAAAAAACAGCCGCCGAGAAGAAAAAAACCTTGGCGCAGTGGCCTGCTCGCTATCTTGCTCGTGGGCGGTTTTGGCTATGGTCTTTACCTTTTGAGTAGCGACCCAGAACCTAAACAACCAGTCGTGAAGCAGCCAACAACCACTGTCAGCAAACCAAAGCCGAAAAAAGACTTGCCGCCACCACCAGAAGAAAAATGGGAATATGTTGAGTCACTACCGAAACGTGAAGTTGAAGTTGTGGCTAAAGAAATTGAAGTTTCTAAAATTCCTTACATCATGCAGTGTGGCGCGTACAAAACCCAGGCACAAGCCGAAGAGCGTAAGCTTGCAATCGCGTTCCAAGGGATGTCGAGCAAGATTCGTAAGAAAGAAGGCAGTTCATGGTATCGCGTAGTGCTAGGTCCGTATAAGTTCAAACGTGATGCAGAACGTGACCGTCATAAACTGCAACGCGCGAAAATCGAGCCGTGTGCGATTTGGAAAGAAAATCTTTAAACTCAGGCCCTAGGAGCTAAGATCCTAGGGCCTTTCTTTTTGCCCCCTTGAATCCCCATTTCTCCTCCCCCATATACTGAATTAAATCCAAAGAGAAATAATCAAGAGGTCGACTGTGACTACCATTGTATCTGTACGTCGAAATAATAAAGTCGTCATCGCGGGTGATGGCCAAGTATCTCTAGGCAATACCGTAATGAAAGGTAATGCGCGCAAAGTTCGCCGCCTATACAACAACCAAGTACTAGCGGGCTTTGCCGGCGGTACTGCGGATGCCTTCACCCTTTTTGAGCGCTTCGAAAGCAAACTGCAAATGCACCAAGGTCACCTAACCAAAGCGGCAGTTGAGCTAGCCAAAGACTGGCGTAGCGATCGTGCTTTGCGCAAGCTCGAAGCCTTACTTGCCGTTGCCGACGAAACCGCATCGTTAATCATTACCGGTAATGGTGATGTCGTACAGCCAGAACACGACCTGATTGCGATTGGCTCTGGTGGTGCTTACGCACAAGCTGCCGCAACCGCCCTACTAGAAAACACAGATCTAGATGCTCGTGAGATCGCGGAAAAAGCTCTCAATATCGCGGGTGATATTTGTGTCTTCACTAACCATCACCACACGGTAGAAGAGCTAGACTCAACAGTAGAGCCTGAAAAACCAACCGCGTAATCGTAACGAAGTAAGGAAAGAATATGTCTGAAATGACGCCTCGCGAAATCGTTCATGAATTGAACCGCCACATTATCGGTCAAGAAAAAGCCAAGCGTTCGGTTGCGATTGCACTTCGTAACCGCTGGCGCCGCATGCAGCTTGGAGAAAGCTTGCGTGCCGAAGTGACGCCAAAAAACATCTTGATGATTGGCCCTACTGGTGTTGGTAAGACTGAAATCGCACGACGCCTCGCAAAACTGGCAAATGCCCCTTTCATCAAAGTTGAAGCGACAAAATTCACCGAAGTGGGTTACGTTGGTAAAGAAGTTGAAACCATCATCCGTGACCTAACCGATGTCGCTGTGAAAATGACGCATCAACAAGCAATGGAGAAAGTGAAATTCCGCGCAGAAGAGCAAGCGGAAGAACGCATTCTTGATGCGCTACTGCCACCAGCACGTGATAGTTGGGGTCAAGCAGAGCAAACGGAAGAGTCTTCTCACACTCGCCAGATCTTCCGTAAGAAACTGCGTGAAGGCCAACTAGACGATAAAGAAATTGAAATCGACGTAGCCGCACCGCAGATGGGCGTAGAGATCATGGCGCCTCCTGGTATGGAAGAGATGACTAACCAGCTGCAAGGCATGTTCCAAAACCTGGCAGGCGACACTAAGAAAAAACGTAAGCTGAAAATCAAAGACGCAATGAAAGCGTTAGCGGAAGAAGAAGCGGCGAAACTGGTAAACCAAGAAGAGCTAAAAGAAGCAGCGATTTTCAACGTTGAAAACAACGGCATCGTATTTATCGATGAGATCGACAAGATCTGTAAACGCGGCGAGAGCTCAGGCCCAGACGTTTCACGCGAAGGTGTTCAGCGCGACCTACTTCCATTGATTGAAGGCAGCACGGTATCAACCAAGCACGGCATGGTAAAAACAGACCACATTCTGTTTGTTGCATCTGGTGCATTCCAAGTGGCAAAACCATCTGACTTGATCCCAGAATTGCAAGGTCGCCTACCAATTCGTGTTGAGCTAGAAGCACTAAGCAGCAACGACTTCAAACGCATTCTGACAGAACCAAAAGCCTCTCTAACAGAGCAGTACGTTGCGTTGATGAAAACGGAAGATGTGGACATCGAATTCACAGAAGACGGCATCACGCAAATCGCGGAAGCGGCATGGACGGTCAACGAAAGCACAGAAAACATCGGTGCTCGTCGCTTACACACCGTTATGGAACGCTTAATGGATGAAATCTCTTACGACGCAGCGGAGCAATCTGGCGCTAAATTCGTTATTGATTCCGCTTACGTGAAAGCGCGCCTAGGCGACACAATTGAAGATGAAGATCTAAGCCGCTTTATTCTTTAATCGCAATCTATTTTACCAAAGCCCAGAACCTTGTTTCTGGGCTTTTTGTATAGAATGACGGCCACTGTGACAACACCTAAATCAAAAGTTCTCGTCATTCTAGCGAGCTCAAGTGAGACTAATAATCTGCTAACAGCAGACGCCTATTCTTTCTCTCTCACCGTAACACTTCACAATCGGATGATAGATTCTGAATCACACTCGTTCCTCGCTGTTCAGAATGACGGTGACTTAGACAACATCTAGATCAAAAGCTCTCGTCATTCTAGCGAGCTCAAGCGAGACTAAGAATCTAGTAACAGCAGACGCCTATTCTTTCTCTCTCACCGTAACACTTCACAATCGGATGATAGATTCTGAATCACACTCGTTC